>WJLK01000092.1 GCA_014728565.1 Candidatus Pacearchaeota archaeon | reverse complement strand
GTTTTTCTAATGAGATCTAGGAATATTCTCTTTCTAATATCCTTGATTTATTTTTAATTATTTTAATCAATATTGATGATAAATACTTTTATACTTATCTAAAAATTATTTTTGAATTAATGATATTCTCTGCTCGAGTATCACTAATCTATGCAATATAGATTAAGATTGTATTAGTGATACTCTCGCCATGTATGTTTGCACTTTGTGCATCTGAAGAATCGGGTTTCTGCCTCATCGCCTGCTCTTGTCTGGCTTGACCAGAAATAAGCTTCTTTGTTTGTGCATTTCGGGCAGGTGGCATTTGTAACAGGAAAAACATCAGTATCTTTGTCACTTACAACACCTATCTCTGGTTTGGTTTCTATTTTTTCAGAAGATTCTAGTCTGATTTTTTCTTTTGGTTTAAATCCACATCTTGGACATTTGAAGTCTTTTTTTTCACCTACAAGAACACATCCACACTTTTGACAAAATTCCATCATCTTTTTTATATATTATTCTTTAAAAACTTTTCTTTTTTAATTTAACTTTATAACTATAAAATTCAGTATTATAAATGTTTCTATAATCTTTTTTATTAATTTTCTTGATAGTTTTGAATCTGAACAATTCTAAAGTATCTTCTGAAAGTATCTAATGTTTGATCTGCTCTCATGAAAACATAATCAGATGTTGTTAAAGGATTGGCTGACCAGGCAATAACGCAATTTTCTTCATCTATGCAATCAAAAGACAAACGTGAAAATAATGCAAAATGACCTGTATCAGGAGGTCTTCCTCCAAAAAAAACTATATTACTTTTTGGAGTAACTTCTAATGATATCCATCTTTCATGGTTTAGATCATCTATTAGCAAACATGGACCAGTGCACTCTTTTTCATAATAAGCATCTCTTAAAGATATCCCTTCTGAAAAGATTGGAGCAAAAAAATAGTGTCCTTTGAAATAATAATTTTGAGCAGGACCTCTTTTTCCTAGATCTTCAAGTTCAGGTTTTGTTCTAGAATTCATGAATCTAGTGATATCATATAAAGTCCATCCAAAACTTTCAATTAATTGCCTTAATCCTTCACTGTCTTCAAATTCTCTCGTCATAAATTTTTTTATCAGTGTTTAAATATATTTTTCTATATAAAAAATTCAATAAATTCTGTTATCCAGATTTTTACCCATCCCAGTAATGGAATCTTAATAATGGCTTTTCCTATGATTTGACTCTCTCTGATTTTTGTTTCATCAGTTCCGTAAATATTATTAGAAGAGGTTAACTGTCTCTCATTATGGTCTCCTTTTGTTTTTATGTATTCATCTATTTTTACTATTCTGTGAATAATTGGTCTTGGAGCTGTTGAGTCTGGATTTGGTTTGAAAATTATAATATCTCCAACTTTTGGTTTGAATCTTCCCCAGACAACAATTATATCTCCTTTTCTAAATCCATTTTTTAAATGAAATTCTGAAAATTCTTTTTTTGTTATTCCATTTTCTTCATACCAGTTTCCACAATAATCCCAGTATTCATCAAAATTTATATATTGTTTGTCATTTCTGGAAAAATAATTACCACACAAGGAAAGTTTTTCATTATTTTCTCTAACAATCTGGTGGTCCATTGATGATGATTCAACTCCTGCAAGAGGAAGGGAGGTTCCAAGAATAAAACCTAGCCCTGGAAAAAATATAAACTTGACAAAGACAAATATAATAGCAAGTGCAACAATCCAACTTAGAAAAGAATCAGAATTCCATATCCAGTTCCATGCTTTTTTTATTTTTTTCCAGATTTCTCTTTTTTCCATGAGTAATAATTGGAAAAAAAGGTTTTTAAAGGGTTGGGTTTAAGAAGGTATATGGTTAAGATAACGAGAACAAGAGAGAAACTTATGCTTCATAAAATGGGTGTTGTTGGTCATGAACTTGTTAAACTTCCTTGTGAAGATGAGAGAGGATTAGGAATTGTTTATAATTTTAGTGTTATTCCTAGAGATGAAAGTCATGCATGGATTTTGGGATGGAGTAAGTTCTGGTGGTTGTGGTTCTGTTAGTGATGATGACTGGCAAACTACTCCTCTTGGAATGATTTATGCACCTTCTGTTTTTTATGTAGGATGTAGGAAAGCGTGCATTTGTTAGATCTAGTGATTCTTCTTTGAATCTTGAACCTGGTGATTGTACAGGTGTTGAGGCTTTTCTTAGAGGAGTGAATGAAGCAGAAGGTCTAAGAAGAGTTTTAGGTGAAGTTCAGAGTTTTAATTTATTTGGAGAGATTCTTCCTTTTTATAAATCTCAAGTTGGTAGAGTCTTTTATGAACCTTATTATGAAGTACCAGAAGGTTTGCCTGAGCTTTCTGAATTACCAGAACATATACCTGAACTTGGGAATTAATATACTAAATCACCGAAAAGTTTAAATAGTATATATCAGTAGTATATACAATAGGTATATACTAATTGTTATGCCTATTCTGAACACCTCTTTTCCCCTGGAATTGCTAAGCCATATCATTTTTTGGTATGAAACTGGCATTTCAGGGTTTATTAAAGATTTAGAAAACATCAAAAATCAAAAGATTTTTGTGCCCAGAAAATTCAGACAAGGAAAGAAGAATTTTCTGAGTCTTTAAGCAAACAAGCTTTTAGAAAAAGCTTGACCAAAAGAAATTTAAAATAAAAATAGAGATGATTATTAGTTAAAAAATGAAATAAACTATGGCAGACATTTTTGATAACAAAATATTATGCAGAAAATGCAGTACTGAGATGAAACCTGCTAAGATTTCTCGCAATGGTTTTATAATGAGAGCAGTGGTATGTCCCCAATGCAATTCAAGGATTATCCATCCTAAGGATGAACAAGAATATAACGAATTTTTGAATCTTAAGAAAAAAGAGTTTAATGTTAAGATGAGGTTTGTTGGAAACAGTTATGCAATTTCAATTCCTAAAGAGATTGTTAATTTTATGATGGAACAAGAAGAGATTATGAATGATATGGTTAAATTATGTTTTGAGGATTTTGGAAGATTAAGTTTGTGTTTTGGCAATCATGAATTAAAAGACAATAAAGAACAATTAAAATGAAAGATAAAGGAATCAAACTTCGTGTTGCAGAGGCATTACAGGATGATGCATATAAGGGCATAGCTAGAATAGACTTTGATGTTATGAATAGTTTGGGAATCAGAAGAGGGGATATCATTAATATCAAAGGTGGAAGAGAAACTGTTGCAATTGCTGATAAAGCATATCCTGCTGATGTTGGAGAGGGGATTATAAGAATTGATGGAATCATAAGAAAAAACGCAAGAACAGGTGTTTCTGAGAACATCACAGTAACAAAAGCTGATGTTAAAGAAGCTAAAAAAGTAACTATTGCTCCTGCACAGAGAGGGATTAGAGTTCAGGGTGATTTGAAGCCTGGTTTATTAGGAAGAACTGTTGTTAAAGGAGATATTGTTGTTCTTGGTGGTGTTCATAGAAGAAAGGATATTATGGGTGATGATACTGGAATGGATGATATTTTTGGAAATCTTAATGAGATGTTTGGGAACATGGGATTTGGAAATTTTGGTGGAGCAATGCAGCAGATAAGATTTGTTATAGTCAGTGTTAGTCCTAATAAACCCTGCATTATAACTGAAAATACAGAGATAATTTCAAGTAATAAGTCTATTGAAGTTTCAGAAGAGAGTGTTCCAGATGTGACTTATGAAGATATAGGAGGATTAACAGAGGAGGTTAAGAAAATCAGAGAGATGGTCGAGGTTCCTTTAAAACATCCGGAAGTTTTTGAGACACTTGGAATTGAACCTCCTAAAGGAGTTTTACTGCATGGTCCTCCTGGAACTGGAAAGACATTGTTAGCAAAGGCTGTTGCTAATGAGAGTGATGCAAATTTCTTACTACTTAATGGACCTGAGATAATGAGCAAGTTTTATGGAGAAAGTGAAAAAAAATTAAGAGATCTTTTTGAGGAAGCAGAAAAAAATTCACCTTCAGTAATTTTTATAGATGAGTTAGATGCTATTGCTCCTAAGAGAGAGGATTCTGGAGGAGAGGTTGAGAGAAGAGTTGTTTCACAATTATTAACAATGATGGATGGCTTACAGTCGAGAGGAAAGGTTGTTGTTATTGGAGCTACAAACAGACTTAACTCTATTGATCCTGCATTAAGAAGACCTGGAAGATTTGATAGAGAGTTAGAAATAAGAGCTCCTGATAAGAGAGGAAGAGTTCAGATACTAAAGATACATACAAGAGGAATGCCACTTATACCTCCAATTAGGAAATCTTATGTTTCTAATAAAATAAATCTTTTAAAAAATAAGATTAGAGAATTAAATTTGGATTTAAAGAGAACAAAAGATAAAAATAGGTTAAATGACATGAAAAGAGATATTAAGACAAAAGAGGATAATTTAAATAAACTGCTGCCTATTTTTGAGGTTTTGAATGATGATGAGAAAAAAAATGAAAATGCTGTTAGCAAACTAACTCATCGTGACAGGGATGAGCTTAATTCTGTTTTAGTTGAAGAAATGATTGATGAGATTGCTTCTAAGACTCATGGTTTTGTGGGAGCAGATTTAAATGCTCTGGCAAAAGAAGCAGCAATGGTTGTTTTAAGGAAATATTTGCCGAAGTTAGAGCTAACAGAAAATGAGGAGATACCTGAGGAAATTTTAAAAGATTTAAAGGTTAGTCACAGGGATTTTAGTGAGGCTCTGAAGGTTGTAAGACCGAGTGCAATGAGAGAAGTTCTTGTTGAGACACCAAATATTGGGTGGATGGATGTAGGAGGGTTAACTGATATTAAGCAGGAGTTAAAAGAGGCTATTGAGTGGCCCCTGAAATATCCTCAATCTTTTAGAAGAATGGGAATAAGACCTCCCAAAGGTATTTTGCTTTACGGTCCTCCTGGAACTGGAAAGACCTTGTTAGCAAAGGCTGTTGCTAAGGAAAGCGAAGCTAATTTTATCCAGATTAAAGGACCTTCTTTGTTGAGTATGTGGGTTGGAAAATCTGAAGAGGGTATAAGAAAAGTTTTTGAGAGAGCAAGACAGGTTAGCCCGTGTATTGTGTTTTTTGATGAGATTGATGCTCTAGCTTCTAAGAGAGGCATGGAGCATGGAACCAGAGTTACTGAGAGAGTCCTTAATCAGTTATTGTCAGAAATGGATGGTATAGAGGATTTATCAAATGTTATTGTTATTGGAGCTACAAACAGGCCTGATATGCTTGATAGTGCACTGCTTCGTCCAGGAAGATTTGACAGGCTTTTGTTAGTAAGCTCTCCTAATAAAAAAGAAAGAGAGAATATTTTTAGAATACATACAAAAAATATGCCTCTAACAAAAGATGTTGATATTGAGAAACTTGTTGAAAGAACAGAGGATTATGTTGGAGCTGATATTGAGTCTCTTGTCAGAGAAGCTGCAATGCTCTCTTTAAGAGAAAACATACAAAACAAGAGTGTTTACATGAAACATTTTGAAGAAGCTTTGAAAAAAGTCAGGTCTTCTGTCAGCAAGGGTGATATGGAGAAATATAAAAAAATAGAAGAGAATTATTTAAGGTCTGCTAAAGCAGCATTAGAAGCTGCTCCTGTTAGTTATCTAGGTTAATCAGTCTTTTTTCTTTTTTTTATAACCACATTCTTTACATTCAATAACACTGTAAAAATTGTTATCTTTTAATTCAGCAATCACCTTTTTGCTTTTACATTTCGGACACTTAACTTCTACATCATCAAAAGTTCCAGGCAGTTTATGGATATGTTTTTCCATATTTTTAAAAATATTTCAATCTTTATAAATTTATTTATTTTTTAGTAGTTACAGTAATTTTTTAATAACAGTTTATTTAATTCTTAAATGAATAAAAGAGGTCAGTTAGCTGTATTTGTCTTTATAGCAATAGTTATATTTTTAATTATTCTAGTTTATTTTTTACCTAGTAGAAATATTAAGACTGACTCTGATAGAGATGTTGAGCTGATTCATTCTTATATTGGTTCTTGTGTTGATTATACTCTAGAAAATGCTATTTTTGTTGTTTCACTGCAGGGAGGTTATGATTATCCTCCTGAATTAAGCAAGGATTATCTTTATCTTAATATTCCTTATTACTGGCATGGTGAAAAAAGCCATATCCCAAGTATTGAGGATATAGAAGGTGAATTATCTAGTTTTATCGACAGCAGTTTTCCTAATTGTATTGAAAATCTTAAAGGTTTAGAGGAGTTAGGGTATAATGTTGAATTTGGGAGTATTTCTTCTGAAGTTGAGATATTAGATGATAGAGTTATAGCAGAGGTTTACTATCCTGTGACAATAAAAAAAGGATCAGATTCCTTCAGTTTAGAGAGTTTTTCTTCAGAGATTTACAGTGATTTGGGAAGAGCTTATAAATTTTCTGAAATGATTGTTGAGGAACAGAAAAAAACTCCGAATGAAATGCCTCTTGGTTTTATTACTAAATTATCTCATGAAAATAATTTCAGTTTTGAGGTTATATATGATGAGGAACAGAGTGATGTTGTTTATGTGCTGATGTTTGAAAAAGGAGACAGCGATTATTTTATATATCCTTTTGTTTTTAGTTATCAATGGAAATGAAATTAAGAAAAGAGGTTTTTGTATTAGTGACTGTGTTATTTATGATTTTTTGTGTATCAGCACAGGACTGTCCTGAAAGTCTTTCACAGTGTTCTTCTCAGGAATTAAAGGATTTTCCAAGTTTTATTTTAGTGAGTGGAATAAATTCAGATCCTGAATCACTGGATGATAAGGAAGTTTTGGAGGAGCTCAATAGAAGAATAAAAGAGGATATCTCTATTTTAAATGAGAATCAAGACATTAAGAAAGAATGGTTTGAGAATTATGGAATTGAGGACAGAGGAGCTGTTGTTGAAAGTTTTGATGGAGATGTTGTAGATTTAAAAGGTGAGCTTTCTACTAGTTTTAAGATTTCTGATTTTTCAGGAACAAAAGTTTCAAAGGAAGGATTAATTGTTAAAGAGGATGTTGTTTTGACAGGAGAGGTCCAGAAACTTGATGATGGAAGTGTAAGTTCTAGTGGCTGGTATTCTCGAGTTAGTGGAAATGAATATTATGCTAACGGAGTTTTAGGTTCAGGTGCTAATGAGGAAGATCTCTTTATAATAACTGTTGATGAGGATAGAGTATCTATTAAAGGAAATGGGGTTACTGAAAAAGATGAAAATGGAGATACTATCTCAAGCTTTGATGGAGAAATTGTAAAAGAAAATGAAAGAAAAATCCTTAAAAAAGGAATCAAATATTCCTCTTTTAGTGATGATAAAAAATCAGTTACATATGATGTAGATGAGGATGTTGAATTTATAACTGATTTGAGAGTTACTGAAAAAGGAGCAGCTTATATTAGGGAGAGTAAGGGTTTGGTTGAGATAAATTCTCTGAAAGAAGATATTGAAGTTACTGTTCATAATGAAAATGTTGAGAGATTTTTTATAGGTGATATAGATGGAACTTCAAATTCTGTTGTTATAAAAGATGAGGAAGGAAATACTTTAAGTTTTTCAGAGGGTAGTTATACTGGAAAGGGAGATATAACTGCCTTACCAGGAATTGAGTATAAATATCCTAGTAGTGAGGATTCTCTGAAAATAAATTATCAGGATTTGGGTGTTGTTGAATCAGAAGATTATGTTAAAACTGGAAAATATTTTCAGAAATTAGATTCTTATTTGAAGTCTTATGGAGTTGAGTTAGAAGGCAAAAAAATAGAATTAGCAATTGCCAGTGAATTTGATGAGATCTTTATAACTGCTGCTGGTGAGGCTATTATAATAGATAAAGGAGGAGTTTCTGGAAAAAATGCATATTACCTGAGAGATGGTGAGTTGTATCTTATTGCGGGAGATGGGAGTTTTTATTCTCCGGATCCTGAGAATTCCAGATTTAAGTTTATTGAAAAACACAGTTTAATAGATGCAAAAAGAGCAATAGAGAGTGGAGAAAAACCTTTTGGTTATAATTCTATGGTTCCTAAGTTTGATGAATTTCAGGATTCCCTTTTAATGGCTAATATAAGAGAGGGAATAGTGCAACCAGGAGGAACTTTGTATTATGTTCCTAATTATCCTGCTTTATCTGATGGCAAAAGAAGAGTATTGGATGAATCAGAGGAACATTCAGAATTATTTAAAATGTATAGAAAAAATCCTCCTGAAGATCTTTTAGAATTTGATAAGTTCTTAGTTCATGTTGCACCTCCTGCACCTCCTGATATGATAGGTGAACAGCCGTCTGTTCCTACATCTCTTAATGATATGCCTAGGAAACTTTGGTATATAGGTGTAAATGCTCCTAGGGCTTATAGATGGATTGGAGAATCTTCTTGGTGGTATGTAAGAAAATGGTTAGGTGATCCTGGTTTAAATCCTTAAGGTTTTATAATGGCAGGGAATTTCAAAAGTTCTGATGAGATTATAAAAGAGAAAAGAAGAGATTTAAGAAGAGAAATTGTCAGGCAGATGACTCTTCAGAATTCTGTTGTTTTTTTTGGAAGTATTTGTGTTGTAGGATTTATAGTATCACTTTATTTTTTAATAGAGATGGCAGTAAGATCCTTTAATGGAAGTTCTGGAATAAGTTTTGGTGATATTATTGGAATGATTATTATTGTAAGTCTATCCTTTTTTGTTTCTGTTGGTTCTTTAATGTGGTTTAAAAAATATAGAAAAGATTTTTTTAGTTATAGGGTTTAGAGATATTTTGATTTAAATTTATAAATATTATTTTATATTTCTTCTGGAGATTCTTCACAGTTCTTAGAAACAGGTTCTTCACTAGATTCCTGACAAGCTTCTTCAG
>WJLK01000091.1 GCA_014728565.1 Candidatus Pacearchaeota archaeon | reverse complement strand
TATATGATAAATATCTGATAGTTCTTTAGCCGAATGCTTTTCTTTTAATCTTGAATCAATGATATACTTAATCTTTTTATTTGTTAATTTAACCATTAATTCGCTTGGATTCTCTAAGCGAACTAATTTTCGGACTCTACATTCTGCTAATAAATTAGAAAATTTTAAAAATCCAAACCCAGGTATATTTTCATGAGAAATTTAGGAAGAAATGTAAAATTAGCAACAAGTGCTGAAGAACATGAAAGAATTAGAGACTTCTTTGCTGGAATAAGTGGAGATTATTTTCCACCTTTAGAAAAAAGAGAGGGTGGAGTTGACAGTGAAATACAGGGTGAAAGAGTTCTTTATCTTGAAAATGATTCTGGTATTACTGGAGCATTAATTTATACTCCCGGGGATGAAGATATTTATGTGGATATTGTTGGTGTTTCAAAAGACAGGAGAGGCTCTCTGGACTTTAGAAGACTACTAGAAAAAGCGATTCTTGATGAGAATTATAATCCTAAGAGAAGGATAAGGACAAAAACCTGGTCTACAAACCAGAGAATGAAATCTATTTTAGGAAGAGTTGGATTTAATCAAATAGCCAGGGTTCATGGAGACATGCATCCAGATAGAATCAGTGAGATTTATGAGGCAGAATTTGAAGATGTTGAGAGGTATTTGTTTGGAGAACCTCTGCCTGTTGTTCAATTTCCACTAGGAGTGAAAGTAGCAGCTGCTTCCTGGTTTACTGGTGCTTTATATATCTGTTATCAGGCTTTTAGAAATCCTGAGTCACTAGAAGGATTATCTGAAGTAATGAAATTAATGTGATTTATGTAAATAACAGGATTTTTTATTTTTTCCAAGAACTTAAATCTTTTTTAATCAATTTTTCTAATTTTATTATATCGGGAAGATATTCTTTTTTTAACATTTTTTTAACTTCAGGTTCAATTGATATTTTTTCTTTTTTTAAAGTTTTATTTCCAACAAATTTTCTGTCAATAAAGGGAGCTACTCTATCAAACTTCAAGTTTCTTTTTAAAAAATATTTTGTATAACTTCCCAAAGATCTCGAAAGTTTATAACTATAAATGTAAAACTTCTCTAAAGGGCCATGAGTAGTCTCTCTAGAAACATTGACTCTTTTATAAAGTGAGGGAGGAACAAAATTTTCATCAACTCCAAGAAATCTATATGTCTCTTTAATTGATTTTTTTGGATTTTTTTGAATGTCTTCAAAAAAGATTATTTTGATATTTTTTCTTGGAAATAAATCAAAATAAGGTTTCAGTTGTTTATAATAATTATTATCATAATTAAGATGAATATTGGCAAGTTCCTTAAAGTATCTTTTAAAATATTCTTTTTGAGATAAAGATTTATTCATTCTTTTTTTATAGAATGAAAATGCCCTATCTATTGGGTTTCTTAGAGAAACTAAAATCTTGACATCTGGGAAATGCTTTTTTATTATCTCAGCTATTTCTTTATACAAATAAAGAACACTCATCTCTCCTATAATCTTTTCTTTATCAGCTTTCTTAAAATATTCATAAAATCCTCTAATCCCCTTTAAGTCATACTCGCTTTTCCAGTTATTATTTTTATGTCTAGTGAAATAATTTAATTCTATATCTTTATAGGGGATATAAACTTCAGGATGCTCGAACAAACAATAATTAAGCCAGCTAGTAGCGCATTTTGGTGCACCTATTCCAATAAAATCAATTTTTCTCATTTTAAGGGTTTTATAGATTATTGATAAGAATATAGGTTTTTATTTATTTAGTTTGTTAATCTTGTAAATTTCGAATTTTTTAATTCGTAGAATTTTCTATTTTATCCTATACCTTCCAACATAGCCACAATTCTTGCATTTAATAATTTTCATATTATTTCTAATCTTGACTTCTGAATTTTCAGGAAATAAGGAGTAACATTTCTTGCAAAATCTTTTTCTAAGCTTTCCAAGCTTTATATTTTTTGTCATTGCTAATTTTTTAGCTTTTTTAATTTCTCTCGGGCTGGGAAATTTAGAAAATATATTATTTATTTCTTCTAGAATTTGTTTTTTTGTTAGTTTTTTTGGGTTCATTTTTAAAATCTTTATTTTTGTAAAAAAAATAAACAACTATCACTGAAAAAGTGCATAATGTTCCCACAGTATAACTCGCTATTAGAGGAGTGTCTCTAATACTTATTCCATAAAGCAGCCAGAAGACAGCAGTTATAAATAGAACTAAATAAGTAAGAAGAGCTATATCTTTTGATTCATGAAGATGAATTATTTTTAAAGTTTGAAACAGAAAACTTAAAGATGATACTATTCCAAGAGTCATTGTTATTATAGCTAAAAGATTCATAGTATTATATAAAAATAATAATTAATAAACTTTAGGATATAAAAATGGTAAGAAAATTCCTGAAACTCAAAAGCAAAGTTGTATTAGCTCCAATGCATAAAATAACTAATCTTGCATTTAGAATCTTATGCAAGAAATATGGTGCTGGTCTTGTTAGTACAGAACTTCTAAGTGCAAATGCAATTGCTAGAAAAAATAAATCAGTTTTAGAACTGGCAAAAACATCTAAAGAAGAAAGGCCAGTTGTTGCTCAGATATTTGGTCAGAATACAGAAAATATAGTAAAGGCAGGAAAAATTCTAGAAAAAGATTTTGATATTATTGATTTTAATCTTGGTTGTCCTAGTAAAAGGATAATGGCTCAGGGAAGTGGTGGTGCTCTTTTAAAAAGACCAAATAAGATCTCAGAAATTTTAGAGAGATTAACACAGGATGTTAGTATTCCAGTAACTGTAAAAATAAGAAGTGGTTTTGACAGAAATATCAGTGCTATTAAAATAGCAAAAATATGCGAGCCCTTTGTCTCTGCTATTACAATTCATGCAAGAACAGTAGAGCAGGGTTATACTGGAAGAGCTGACTGGAATATAATAAGAAAGATAAAAGAGGCTGTTGAAATTCCGGTTATTGGAAACGGTGATATTTGGAGTGGAGAGGATGCTAAAAAAATGCTTAAAGAAACTGGATGTGACTATGTAATGATTGGAAGAGGTGCTATTGGAAATCCCTTTATTTTTAAACAAATAAACAGGTATCTTAAAACAGGAGAGAATATCACACAATCAGAAGATGAAAAAATTAGAAATTACTTCAAGTATATTGAGTTATGCAAAAAATATAATATTTTCAGTATTCAGGATGCTAAATTAAAAGCTCAGGAATTCACAAAAGGTCTCGCTGGAAGCAGTAAGTTAAGAAGGAAATTAACCACACTAAAAAACTGGGAAGAGATTAAAGATGCTGTTAATTCATCTATCTCTTGAACAAAAATCACTGTATAAAAAATAATCCTCAGGTAATAAATCAGACATATTTCTGGTTCTTACTGGCTTTCCCTCTCTAGAGAGAGGCAATCTTATTACCCTCTCACTTCCTATCGCTAAAACGATATTTCTAGTAATGATATAGCCATGATAAGAACATATATCAGGAATATTCCCTGCAAGTCTAGGTATCTCCAATCTAACAAAATCCTGTCTTGAGAATCTCAGAATTCTGGTTTCATCAATATATTCAAAAACTCCGTTTGTTTCAGTTAGCTCATAACTCATTTTTAATTTTCAAAAAAGTATTATTTAAAAATTTTACGAAAAATTATAAAATTCAACAGGTATATTTAAAACAATAAGAAAAACTCCTACAACTATACTTATAAATGCCTTTTGTTTTATTTTAAGATGGTGAAAAGAAAAAAAGGCAGGGAAGAAAAAATAATTGAACTAAAGAATGTTCATAAATATTATGAGATTGGGGAAGATTATGTTAAAGCAGTTAATGGTGTTGATTTAATAATTAAAAAAGGTGATTTTGTAGCTATTGTAGGTCCTTCTGGTTCTGGAAAGTCAACAATGATGAACCTAGTAGGGGCATTGGATTTTGCAACAAATGGAGATATTTTCCTTGATAGTATTAATATTGAAGAGCTTGAAGAGTCAGAGTTAGCACAGATAAGAGGAAGAAAAATAGGATTTGTTTTTCAGACTTTTAATTTGATACCAACAATGACTGCAATAGAAAATGTAATGCTTCCTATGACTTTCCAAGGAATTTCTATTGAAGAAAGGAGAGAAAGAGCAGAAAAATTACTAAATGAAATTGGACTTGGTCATAGGCTGGATCATCTTCCTTCTGAATTATCAGGAGGTGAGAGAC
>WJLK01000090.1 GCA_014728565.1 Candidatus Pacearchaeota archaeon | reverse complement strand
CAGGAGTAAGATTATATTTCCTGTTATCAACAAACAAAACCTCCCCTGGTTTTATTGCTTTATTTTTTTCCCTGAGCTTTTTCATTAACAACTTATAAATCCTGATATCAGGTTTTCTAAATCCAACATCACAGGAAATTATAACAGGAGAGAATCCTTTTATATTTTCAGGAGGTGTAAATGCCTTCTTACTTAAATACCACTGGTCTGAGAGTATTCCCACTATATAATTTTTCTTTAGAGAGTAAGCAATCTTATACAATTTTTTATCTTTTTTCACTTTTTTTCTGTAAACTGAAAGCCAAACTTCAGTAAGTTTCTTGCTTGTTACTCCTAATCTTCCAGCAATCTTTTTTACAGCCCTTCTGCCATTCATCCTGCCTTCCATAGAAGCATTATAAGGGGTCTCAATTAAATCAATCCAGGAATCAATATTTAATTTAAATTTCTTAGCCATTGCCTCCTGAGTTCCTGTATGTTCTAATACCTTTCTTGTTCTCTCTCTTCCTCCCACTAAAACTCCGCATACATCAAATATTATTGCTCGAAATTTTTTTGCAGTCATTTTAGGTCTTGGTTTTGTTCAAACTTGTTTCAAAAAGTTTGTCTTATTTCAGGTCTTGGTTTTGTTCAAACTTGTTTTAAAAAGTTTGTCTTATTTTCTTTTAAATTTTTTAATCATAGGCTGAACTCTAACTCCTTTCATTAAAGTAACATAAGCAACTTTTTTATATCCTTTGCTTTCATAAAAAGGAACTCCGCAAATACTTGACCTTATGTTAATCTCCCTGCTCCCTAGATTCCTTGCATTATTTTCAAATTTTATCATTAATCTGCTTCCAATTCCTCTTCCCTGATAATCTCCATCTACAAAAAGATTACCAATTCTGTTTTTAATTCCTCTGATTACTCCAACTATCTTATTCCCATCAACAGCAACATAAAATATATTGCATTTATCAAATACTCCCTTAATGTCTTTAAAGTTTTTTTTATAATGTCTATAGAAATCAACATAATCTCTCACTCCTTTTCTGGTCCCTTCTCTGTAATTGAACTTTCTGAAAGTTCTTGCAATTAACAGACATACATTTCTAAAATCAGAATCTCTGTATTTTCTGATTTTTATGTCTTTTTCCATTTTAATGTCCTCTTAAAAATTTTCTAAACAGTTTTCTCCTCTTTTTATTTCCATTAATAACATGAAAATTTAAACCTACAACCTCAGCCTTCCCTGTTGCCAGTCTCTGACAATCATACTGCATGTACGATTTTCATCAACAATACCTCCTTTAATAAGATGACCTTTGCTTTTTCCAATTTCATCAATAATCTTATAAGGATCATTATTTCTCATACTTATTTTATAAAATTTTTCAAAGGCTTTTTTGTTGTTTTTAAGAAATAATTTTATAATTGCAATAGCAACAATTTCAGGATTTTTTAATCTTTCATTATCCTTAGCACCTATTAAACCATATCTTATGTCATCATCTTCTTCCAGAGGAATAACTCCAGGACTGTCTATTAACTTAATATCCTTAGTTGCTTTTACCCATTGTAATCCATGAGTTGTCCCTGATTTCTTACTGACCTTTGCTTTTTTTCCATGAGCAAGTGCATTTATAATAGAGGATTTTCCAACATTAGGATAACCTAAAACTCCCACTACAATATCTCCTTTAGCTTCTCTATGCTTTGTCTTTGGCTCACCAACCATTCTTACACTAGGTTCTCTTTTTCCATATTTTTTAAAAACTTTTTTTATTGCATATAACAAAATTTTAACATTGTTCTTTTTAGTGGAAATAAAAACAACCTCTGCTTTTTTTCTCAAATTTTTTATCTGTTTTTTAATGCTCTCTTTGCTTACTAAATCACTTTTATTAACCACAAATATCAGAGGTCTTCCAATATCCTCAACAAGCTCTTCAACTTTTTCATTTCTTGAAATCTCAACTAGCCTTGCATCTAAAATTTCCAAAACCAAATCAGACTCTTGAATTATTCTTTCAATTATCTCCCAGTAATCCATACTAAGAATAGAAAAATTTGATTTTTATATTTTTGGAAAAAATTAAAAATTTCTCTTATTGCTTATTTTCTATAAAAACTCCATCCAATGACAACTAGAACAACTCCTATTGTTCCAAATGAATTTGCAATTATCAAAGGATAGCTTTTAATCTCAATACCATACAATACCCATGTAACTGAACCAAGAAAAAGAAGAACATAGGTTAACAAAGAAATATCCCTAGCACTTTTTCTCTTAAAAATCTTCAGAGCCTGAGGAAAATTAGAAAGAGCCATTCCACTTCCAAATATTGTAGCTAAAATAGATAGTAATGTCATCTTAATGCCTCTGTTTTATAATTATCCTCACATACCAAAACATTTAAATATATTGGTCACTATTTGTATACAAATGGTAACAAATCCAGAGACCACAGTAAAAGTAAGCAAGTGGTTAATTGATGAAATAGAAAAATTTATAGACAGAAGCCTAAAAAACAAGTCAGATTTTCCAAGCAAGAGAAACTTCATTGACAGAGCTGTAATTAAATTATTAGAACAAGAAGGTGTAAATCTTGAAAAAGAATGAAACAGGTTTTTCAGAATAGGTTTAGAAATCAAAATTTTAACAGAGGAAATGAAATAATCCTAGAAGACCCAAAAACCAGAATTGAAAAAGCAAGAAAATGGCTGGAATTACAGGAAAAAAGAGATAATTCTGATTCAACAACACGAGCAAAAAGAAACTTCCAGATAAGAGAGGCTTTGGCCTCTCTTAAACAACAGAGGAAAACTTGCAAAGAATTATAAAACCTCTTTATAGCAATAATTCAGAACTTAACAATCTCTTATTGCTGTAATAACTCTTTCTAAAATCCAGCCTTCTTAATACCTAATGATAATATATTCTAGTAAACAAAACTCCTAAAAACATAAAAAACAATCATAGATGTTGCAAGAGCCATTAAAGTATTAAAATCCATTAAGATTATAAAATAGATTTGTTTATAATTATTTATTAATTAAAAATTATATTTAAATTTAGAAAAACTTTTTAAAAAATTTATCAAAATAATCTTAACATGAAAAACAAACCAGAACTTCTTGCACCTGCAGGTGATTTTAAATCACTAACAGCTGCTGTAAATGCAGGTGCAGATGCTGTTTATTTTGGCTTACAGGAGTTTAATATGCGGGCAAGAGCTAAGAATTTCAAGATTTCTGATTTACCAAAAATAAGTAAAATCTGCCAAAAAAACATCAAAAAATATCTTACTCTAAATACAATAATTTATGACAAAGAGCTAAAAAAACTAGAAAACATAATTAAAAAAATCAAACCATTTGTTGATGCAGTAATATGTTCTGACTTAGCTGTAATGAAATTATGCAAAAAATACAAGATTCCATTTCATATCTCAACTCAATGTTCTGTAAGTAACACTCAGACAGCCAGGTTTTATAAAAAACTAGGAGCAAAAAGAATCAATCTTGCAAGAGAACTTAATCTCCAACAAATAAAAAAAATCTCAAAGATAATCAATACAGAGATATTTATTCATGGTGCAATGTGCATCTCAATATCAGGAAGATGTCTGATAAGCCAGTTCTTATTTAACGAGTCTGCAAACAGGGGAAAATGCATACAACCATGCAGGCGACCATACAATATAACTGATAATCAGGGAAATCAACTAAGACTTGAAAACAACTTTATTTTATCTCCTAAAGATTTATGCACTCTGAATTTTTTTGAAAAAATAAAAAAGTCAGGAGTCAGGGCAGTTAAAATAGAGGGAAGAAATCGAGAACCAGAATATGTTGATACTGTTGTCAGAGTTTACAGAAAAGCAATTGATAAAAAACTAACAAAAAAAGATATTGATGAGGGATTAAAAGAATTAAATAAAGTATACAATAAAGGATTTTCATCTGGATTTTATCTTAAAATGCCTACTCAAGATGATTTTTCAATTTCTGAGAATTCCTCAGCTAAACAATCAAAAAAATTCATTGGAAAAATCACTCATTATTATCCAAAAATTAAAGTTGGATTACTAAAACTAAATACAAGTGAAATAAAAAAAGGAGATGAAATTTTGATTCATAGTAAACTAGGAGTAATCAGACATAAAATCCAGAGTATGCAAATCAAACATAAATCAGTTGATAAAGCAATAAAAGGACAGGATGTTGGAATTCAGCTTCCAAAATGTAAAAAAGGAGATGAGCTTTATAAAATAATCAGGAAAAATTAAGCATCTGATCTTGACCCTTCAGCTCTTTCCTCAAAATTCCTTATTTCCTCAGAAGTCATAGGTCTATAAAAATGAATTCCACAGTCAGGACAGAATTCTAAAGCTCTGTAATCTCTCCCAAATCTTTCATAATTACAAAACTTAGAACCTGGATGACTGTCTTTTCTGCAAGCTCTGGTTCTTTCATTATAATCTACTGATAAATTCCCCCGAAAACCAGCAGGTAAAGCAGGTTCAGGAACATCAGTTTCAGAAGTTTCAGGAACAATTAATTCCATTGATAATCTCCTTACTTCCTCTAAAAGATGTTTAGGTGTCATAAAATTTCTAGAAATAAGATTTATTTAAAGATTATGTTAAAAACATGATAATATTTTTGTGTTTCTTAAAAATTTATAAACAGTCATTACTGTCCTTATATATGGTAAAAAGGAGATTAAGAGAACACTGGTATATGGGCTTTTTTGGGTTTTTCGCTTTTTATGGCATAGTGGGAATAACAAAAAATGAGCCGGGTTTATTGTTGTGGTTTCTCTGGATTTTATGGTTCTTGTTTTTTATACCTATAGAAAATAAAAAATGAAAATATAGCTTTTGAGAATTATATAAGATATACAAGATATAACTCTAAATAGTATTGATTACTCCAGATAATTATCACACTTTTATGAAGATTATTTAGATATCCTAAAATTCACTCTAACTCTTTCAAAACATCCTCTGTCAATCCCTGAGAACTTAAAGCTCTCTGATTCCATCTTCTAAAATCAGAAGCTGTTGGAAAAATAGGTTCTCCTAATCCTATTTCATCCAGTAGACCAATAAGTTCAAAACAAGAAACTCTATTTGTCACAGGATTTACTCTTGTATATTTAATCTCTCTATTACCTCCTGAATCACCAATTTGTTTTACTGCTTTAAACTCACCATGGATATAACCTAAAACATAAGTCTTATCGGTTCCATCTTCTGAAGATACTCTAAGGGCAATATCACTTCTTTTAAAAGCATATTTTTCCTCCCTGACTCCTGTATTTGAAGGGTCATGAATATAAATCCTCATAAAAATCCAAAAAAACCTTTATTTTTAAACATTTATATAATTATTATATACTAGACATGTTCATAAATTTTTTTAAATGCAAATTTCCTTGAAAAATTATGAATATAAAAAGAGTTAAGCAAGGTGCTGCAATAACATATTATAATGGAGTCTATATGATTGCTCTTGGAATATTTTACATATTTTTTGTAAGATTCAACATGACCCAGACTTTTATGTCAATATCAGAACTATGGGGTTTTTTTGAAAGATACAATCACAAGATAGCATTTTTATTCTGGCTCTTTAATAT
>WJLK01000089.1 GCA_014728565.1 Candidatus Pacearchaeota archaeon | reverse complement strand
ATATAACTTCCAAGCAATACAAAAGGATTTTTCATAAATTACAAAAGAAACCATGAAATAAAAAACTAACTGATAATTAAACCTCAACAACAATCCCGCTAGATTTTAACTTATCAATTAATTCCTTTAATTTTGATAAGTCTTTTTTATATCTTGACTCATCTAAAACTCTGTCTATGTCATAGTCTGATCTAGACCAGCTCCCTAGTTTCTTTTCTTTTTCTTTTGACCTAAATTCTGACATTTTAAATTGCCTATTTATTTAATTTAAAGAAATCACCTCAAACACTAGCACTTTTTATTTCCACTAGTATTCTGAATACTTATTTATGTATTTACAAAGTTTTTGGTATTTATATCTTTTTCTATTTCAAATTTTGTTGATTTTTCCACTCTTTTTAAAAAGGAATATCTTCTCACTCTAAGATATTTCTAGATTCTCTAGAAGAATAATCTTGTTTTCTATCCTTCTCAACATGATCAATCCAATCCTCGAAAGGCAATCGAAGATATTCTAATTCTCTTTCTAAAATTCCATAAAAACCTGAAACAAAAGCATCCAAAATTGAAACAAGAGAATTTCCTCCACTTAAATCTTCTGCTCTCATTACTAATTTTTCTTCTCCATCTCCCTCTAAAAAAATACCTACAATCTCTCTTGAAGGATTATATTTCAATGAAACACTGATATTTTCAACAGAGGATCTCCAACCATCAACCAGTTCACGCAATGCAATTTCCACTAATTCTGATTCTCTCTCTTTTAACTTCGTATATTCAGAGGGATCAACATTTCTGAGAACATAATCTGATAACATAGTTTGCTACTGATTTATAATTATAAAAAGTTTTGTAGTTACAAAAGATTACAATAGGCATTATTAATTTTTAATAAAATCCCTAAAGCTTTTAAATAAAAGATTTCTTAAAATATTATGAAAAGAGGTTATGCACCAAAAGGAAAATATGTCTGGGATTTATGGTTTATTAAAGAAAAAGGCTACTACCATGTCTTTTTCCTCCAGTCCAATAAAACAAAAAATCCAGAAGATAGGCACAATAATAAAGTATCAATCGGACATGCAAAATCAAAAGACCTTATTCACTGGACATCACTTCCCACTGCACTAAAACCAGGTAAAAAAGGAGAGTGGGATGACCTCTCTTTATGGACAGGAGATGTTTATAAAAGAAATAACAAATACTACATGTTATACACAGGAAGAAATCATAAAAAAAATAATTTCAGGATACAGAGAATAGGACTTGCAATTTCTGATGATTTGATTCACTGGACAAAACATACTGATAATCCAGTACTAGAAGCTGATAAAAGATACTATCAGATAACAAATTCAAAAAATAAACTTGGAATGATGACAGCTTGGAGAGATCCTTATATTTTTGAGGAAAACAATAAATATTATGCAATAATTTCTGCTAGAAAAAAATCTAAGAAAAAAGAACATAATGCCTGTATTGCAATTGCAGAATCAAAAGATTTAATAAAATGGAAAATTAAAAAACCACTTCTTCATACAGGAGTCTACGACTCAATGGAGTGCCCTCAGCTCATAAAACATAAAAACTGTTATTATCTTTTTTTCTCAGTTCCTTTAATGGAGATATTCAACATAAACAAAAAAAAGAAAATAGAGATAGGAAAGGGATTGCATTGTTATTATTCAAGCAAATTATTTGGAAAATACAAACCTGTTAACAGAGATGGCATTGTTTATGATTCAGATAAGCTGTATGACTTAAAATTAATAGAAAACAAGGGAGATGAATTCATTGCAATAGGATGGATTAATTATGAAAAAGAAAAGTTCATAGGAAAATTATCAAGACCTATTAAATTACTGATTAAAAAAGACAAAGTGCTGGTTAAAATAAAAGAATGGCGCTAAAACATATCTCAGCTGGATTTGCTGTAAAATTAATAACAGGTCTAGATGATTCAATGATTCATATTCCAATAGTTGCAAACATGACAAAAACAAAAATAGGAAGAATTGCTTTCTCAATAGGAATTTTATTAGCAATCACCCTTGCTATAATAGTCTCTTTTTTATTTGCATCATCTCTTAAATTATTTCCATATTACAATTATCTTTCAGCTGGATTGATATTTGCACTAGCAGCAACAGTATATTTTGATGTTCTTATTCATAAACCAAAGAAAAAACTTGAAGAAAAATTAAAAAATAAAAAACCTCCTGTCAAAACATTAAAAGAAAGTGATAAACAAAAAGGTCTGATTAAGAAAATTAAAAAAATCTCTCTCAAAAGATTTCTAAAACTAATTGGAATAGGACTTATAACAGCTATTGCAACTGTTATTGATGATACAATTGCTTACTCCTCTCTGTTTTTAAATACAAGATTTGCAATTTTCATCATAATGGGAATTTATCTAGCAACAATCGCACAATTAACAGCAATAATATATTTTTCAAAAAAAATACAGAAAATACCCTATAAAAAAGAAATTACAACAATGGGATTGATTATCCTAGGTTTTCTGATTTTTTATAAAGTTATTTAATTTCCAAGAAGCTCTTCTAAAGTACCTGCAATTGTTTCTGGACCTGAATTAACATCCAAAACAGCATATTTTTCAGGAGGTTCTCTCCATGATTCTATTTCATCTATTGTTCTTCTTACATTCCTAGAAAACAAAATAGCTGGCATTCCTATCATACCTGAAAATATCAAAAGCCTGTTTCTTGCCTCATAACTATCTCCATATGCCTCTTCTCCAGAACTCACTTGGCCTCTTTGATCTCCATGAATATGATCTCCTAAAAAAACAGCATCATACCTCCTAAAAGGCTCAAAAGCTCTTATTGCACTATCAGAAGGTTCACCCATAACTACTCTAAGAAGTTTCTCTGTCCCTTTCTGTCCATAACCATCACATAACAAATTAAAAGAGTCAGTGAGATTATCAGCATAATCAAATTCTAATTCCCTATAAGAAATACTACTAATTGATTCAGCATCTATATCCTCCTGGTTTGATACCACCAATAATTTCAATGAATCTTCCATTTTCCACTTTTTCCTAACAAAATCCCTTTAAATATTTTATCAATATCCAGAATAAGTTTTTAAATTTAGTTTCGCTGTTAATTTAATGATATATAAAATAATAGCAATGCCTGTAATTGGTTTTATTATTGGTTATCTGACTAATTACATAGCTGTAAAACTTCTGTTTCATCCCAGAAACAAGATACTTGGAATTCAGGGGATATTGCCAAAAAGAAAAAAACAACTAGCTGGAAAAATTGCAGATATCTCTCCTGAAATAATAATGCCTGAATTCAGGAAAATAGAAAAAATTCCAATAATTGGTGAAAAAATAATTAATGCTTTTCAGAGAGCAGTTGAAAAACAAATTAACTCTCTTAGTCTGAATGAACTTGAAAAATTAATCTATAAAGTGATAAAAAAAGAACTTAAATTCATTGTCTGGATTGGAGGAATTCTTGGATTCTTAATCGGATGTATCCAGAGTTTGATTTTGTTAATTTAAATCAAGAAAAGGGACTAAGAAGCCTTTTAAGAGTTTCAAAAGTAAATCCTCCAACCATAACATCCAAAGGACTTAAACCTTCTCTATCCAGATTATATTTATAAGATTCACTAGGAATAAAACTTTTATAACCTGCCTGAAGCATCTCAATTTCAAAAGCCCTCTTACCATCTTCACAAACATTCATAACCTCAGCTAAAAAAACATAACTCTGAGGAGAAACTCTGCTCTCAGTTAATTCATGATATAACTGAAAAAATTGTGCTAATCTATCCACATCTCTAGAGGCATTAGACATTGATTGATCGCAATTTCTCTCTCCTGATCTATCCCTATAAAGAGTCATTATCATTTCAGAAGAACTTAATTCAGAAACTCTACAACTTCTAAGACCTGCAACATAACATTCAGGAGTAACAGATTCAGTCAACTTGCAAAATTCTATAAGTTTATCTAAAGCAACTTTTTCTAAATCAAAAGATGCTCTTACCTGCTCTAAGTCATCAAATAATTTGTAAAATTTTGACATAAAAAAAATTAGATAATACTTTTATAAACCTTTCTAAAAAAATCTATCATCAATTTTCTTAGAAACCTCAAGAATTCTCTCAAACATCCTGTCAGACTCTCTTTTCATCTCCTCGATTGCTGCACTTAGACTTCCTCCCTTAAGAGTGATTTTTCTCTTCTTCCTGCTTAAAATTCCTGTCTCCATTAAATTTCTTATATGATGGTTGATTCTTGGTGCCTCCATTTTCAAAGACCTTACAAGACATTCAGTAGGAACAATTGTTTTTGTTCTAAATTCATTCAACAGCTCTTTCATAATTCTAAAAGAGGTATCTTCAACATCTCTTCCAGCCATTAAACCAAGACTTTCACAAATCCATTTAAGTTCATCACTAATTCTCTCTCTATGATGCCTGGGTTTATTAATCTCTCTTATAGTAATTTTCATATTTTTACTAGTAAAATAATCTTTATAAACTTTTTTACCTAATAAATATCATATATTTTAAGTAAAAATCATTTTTACTGAAACGAAAAATTTATAAATAAGAGATAATTAAGAAATATTACAAGGAGGTTATTT
>WJLK01000088.1 GCA_014728565.1 Candidatus Pacearchaeota archaeon | reverse complement strand
GTTTAATTGTGTATGGAATCTCAAACTATGGAATCTCAAACTATGGAATCTCAAACTATGGAATCTCAAACTATGGAATCTCAAACTATGGAATCTACAGGAAGCTTTAGAATAATTCCCTATTCTAGAGACATTTATGGTTCAGGTCTTGATTTAACAGTATCACCAAGAACAGGAGATTTATTTGATGACAATCCTGGATGCAGAGTTTTATTTTATCTAAATTCAGATGCTTTGGATAATCCTGATGATCCTTCGTATTATCTTCTGCAATTGCTGTCAAGAAACAGGGATTTTAAAGTAGGAATAGCAACAGAACCAGATTATGAACTAGCAGATAAAAGTGATGTTATATGGGTTGGTTTTAATCCTCAGGTTAATGGAGAATTTCATAGAAGAATCAAGGATTATGATGATGGAACAAGAGTTGTCCTATGGCCTGGAAAACAAAAGAATTTTGCACATCGGCCACTTGAAGAATTAGTTGAATTAATTAAACAGGAGTTAGAATTTTTAAAATAATAAACTTTCAAAATGATAGCTACTGCAACTAACCAGTCTAAGAGAGATTATTATCAGGGCTCAGAGAGATTTGGAAGCAATTCTCCATTAGGAACTCTTGGCTACAAGTGCAGAATAAGTCATGCTGATTATACTAATGGAGATCTTGAATTAAGAATCAATGGAGGTCTTCCTGAAAGAACAATAAGATTATATGGAGATGCTGCTCTTGGATTTCTTAGAGACATGAAAGTTTCTGAATTCCAAGAATTAATAGGAAAAAGAGTATCTATGCTTGTTAATTCAGAAAGAGGTATTGAAAGAATTGCTTCTTTAAAATAATCTTCAAAATTTTGTAAAAAAATCCTTTCATTAGGTTATTTATACTACTTATACAAAAAAATTTATAGAATTTCTTATATATCAAGAATTCCATGTATTTTTAGGTATAGTTTAAATTTCTATAGAGTTAAAAATGATAGATTTCAATCAACATCCAAGTCAGACTGAACCTAGTTCAGGATATGATGGAAATAAACCTGATGTTAGTTCTGCTAATGGTGGTGGAGGAAGGAATGGCAGCAGAAATGGTTCAGGAAGAAGATTAGGAGTTGTATTAGGAGCTGCTTATTTTGGAGAACCTGAAGGAGAGCTTGGAAGACCTCCTACTGAAGATGATATGACTAAAGTTTATATGGCTCTTTATAAAAAATCATTAAGAGGAAATCCTGGACAACAGTATTGTGATATTGAAGAGGGTTGGTAGACATATTTTTATATTCTATTTTCATTGTTTTTTTATGAAGATAAAAAACAATAAAGAAGTGTTAATCTCTGTAATAGTTATTTTATGTTTTATAATTGTGTTGTCTTTTATTAATGCTAGTAATGAGAATAAAAAAATATATAGGGAGGTTTATAAGAAGTTAGATAAAGACAACAAAATCAGTGTTATTGTAAAATTAAACAGTGAAAAAAAATTCAGAATCTTAAATAAAAGAAATTTAATAAACTCTATTGGCAAGGAAAAAATAAAACATGATTTTGGAAATAGTTTTTCAGCAGAAATAACAAAAGAGGAATTAAAATATTTAAAAAATTCTAATATAAGAGAAGTCAGGGTATCAAGACCAATAAAGGCATTTTTACAGGATTCTGCTGGTTTAGTAAATGCAACTGATTCCTGGAATATTAATCTCTCTAGTCAGAATATAACAGGAATTCATGAAACAATATGTGTTGTTGATTCAGGAATAAACTTCAGTCATCCTGATTTAGCTGGAAAAAACATGACTCCTTGTTTAATTGACTGTATAACTGATAACTGTATTGAAAACTGCTCTGTTTACGATGATGAAACAGATGGTCATGGAACTCATGTTGCAGGTATTGCAGCTGCAAGTGGAACTTTAAATGGAATTGCAAAAGGAGCTAATTTAATTGGTGTTAAGGTATTGGATAATAATGGTGATGGAATTGAGCCTGATTTAATAGCTGGAATAAACTGGTGTGTTAATAACAGAGAAGCTTATAATATTTCTGTTATCAGTCTGAGTCTGGGAACTGACTGCGACTTAAATCCTGAATATTGCTACGACCATTATTGTGATGCAGAGGAAAATCTTCTTGCAGAACCAATTAATAATGCTACTTTCTATAATATCTCTGTTATTACATCAACTGGAAATGATGGAAATACTGTTAATATATCATCACCAGCCTGTTTGAGCAATTCAAGTGCTGTTGGTTGGAGTGATAAAAATGATAATATTAATTCCAACAGTAACAGAAATAACATAACTGATTTTCTTGCTCCTGGAAGTGATATTAATTCAACTAAATCAACAGGTGGCTATAAAGTTTTAAGTGGAAGCTCAATGTCATGTCCTCATGTTTCAGGAGCATTTGCATTATTAAGGCATTATTTTAGATTACAGAACAACAGGATTCCAGAGCCTTCTGAGATTAAAGATGCTTTAAATGATACTGGAATTATGATTAATGACTCAGGAACTGGATTGAATTTTCCAAGAATAGACATACTCTCTGCAATTATATCAATAGATAATACAGGTCCAGATGTTAAATTAATTTCACCTGGTGATAATACACCTCAAGAAAACAATGTTATTTTTAATTGTTCTGCAAATGATGCCTGGTTGTCTAATTTAACTCTTTATGTCTGGAATCCAAATAATGTTTACAGTACAGCTTCAGAAAATGTTAGTGGTGTTAATTCTGAAGCTAATTTTACTCTTTCAGAGGTTCCTGCTGGAAACTATAAATGGAACTGTCTTGGTGTTGATTCAAGAGGAAATCAAAAATTTGCTGTTTCTAATAATAGCTTTTATATTAATAATGTATCTGTATCTTTAATATCTCCTGCTGATAACAGCTATGTTAATAATAACCAGAGTTATAATTGTTCAGCAGAATCTGTTTACTCCTCTTTAGAGAATATAACATTTTATATCTGGAGATCAGGAAGCCTGGTTTATAATGAGACCAAGGCTTTGTCTGGAACAGCTGATTCAGAGGTTTTTAATTATAGCTTCCAGGAACAGGGAAGCTATGAGTGGAACTGTCGTGCTTTTGACAATAGTTCAAAAAATTCATCTGCACTAAACAACTATACTATTAATTATGATTCTGTAAAACCTGTTGTGACTTTAATTGATCCAACTAGTGGAACATCCTATACTTCTGACAGCAAGCAGGTAAGTTTCAGTTATAATGTCACTGATAGTAATGATATTTCAAACTGCAGTCTTATCATAAACAGTGCAGTAAGTTCAACTGATGTCTCAATAAGCAAACTTATTGATCAAAGTTTTATTAAAACACTCTCTCCAGGAGATTATACCTGGAGCATTAATTGCACTGATTTAGCAAATAATAAAAATAATTCAATACAGAGAAATCTTACTATCAATTCTGAGGATGATGACGATGGAGGGGGTAGCAGTGGTGGTGGCAGTAGTGCTCCTACTTATATGACCTATATTCCAAATCTCGATGCTACAGAAAAGGGATATAATAAAAATTTAAGAAAAAATGACAGAATAAAATTCATATCAAAAAAAACAACACTTGAACATCTTCTAAAAATGAATGATATAGGAAACAGTTCTGTTAATTTAACAGTTGAAAGTGATGTGTTTAATGTGACTCTTGAAATAGGAGAAGAAAAGAAATTAAATTTAAGTTCTGCTGAGTATTATGAAATTCTTATTAGATTAAATTCAATTTCAGATAACAAAGGCAATATCACAATAAAGACAATTGATGAAGAAATTCCCTTGCAAAAAGAGAAGGATAAAAAAATTACTGCATTTAATGAAACAGAAAGAGATATTGATAATGAAACAAAGATTTATGAAGATATTCAGGGACCAGATAATAAAATATCCAGGATTATTTTTGCATTAATCATTATATTTATAATAATTACAATTATTATACTTGTAGTTTATTATTT
>WJLK01000011.1 GCA_014728565.1 Candidatus Pacearchaeota archaeon | reverse complement strand
TTTTTATTGTGGAATTAACAAAATCCTTTTTATAGGGAATCTTTCCAATAATGGGTATTTTATTTTTTCCAGCATAAGATTCTATTTTTGAACAAAAATTTTTTTCTAAGTCAAATTTATTTATAACAATTCCATGATTGATTTTAAAATGCCTTGCTAGATAGAGGACTCTTTTTAAGTCATGTAAAGCAGAGGGAGTGGGTTCTGTTACAGCAATTATGTAATCTGTTCCAACTAAACTTGCTATTACAGGACATCCAATACCTGCAGCAGAGTCAATTATAGTCATCTCAGGATTTAATTTTTTGCTTATTTCTTCTGCTTTTTCACGAACAGAGGATACAATCTCTCCTGAAGCAAGTTCTCCTAGTTTAAGCTCTCCTATGACCAGGTTAGTATTATAATTTTTTCCAGTATAAATTGTTCCTATTTGTTTTTTGGTTTCAGAAATTGCATTGTTTGGACAGGAAACAATACATGCCTTACATCCTATGCAGACATCTTTTACAAATGCTGGATACCTGTTTTTTACAAATACAATTGCATTTTGCTTACAGACACTGGCGCATTTACCACATTTGTTGCATTTATTGAAATCCCATTTAGGAATTGGTTGATAGACATTGCAGTATTTTGTTCTTTTTGCAGACAATAATAAATGATCATTAGGACATTCTACATCAGCATCAACTAGTAATGTTTTTTTTGATTTAGCAAATTCAACTGCAAGTGATGTTGCTACTGTTGATTTTCCAGTTCCACCTTTTCCACCTGTTACTGCTATTTTCATCTTTTGTATTGTTTATTCCTTGCAATAAGGGCATAAACTTTTGCTGGGAGTTCCCTTTACATTTTTTTTATAAAGTTCAGCATGTTCTTTAGAGCAAAATACTTTATTTTTCCTATTTTTAAATTCAGGAACTTTTACTTTTTCCCAAACTTCGTCATCTTTGTCTATTTTTTCCTTACAGTAGGCACATCTTTTTTTAAATAATGCCATTTTTATCTCAATCCTCTGTGTTGTGGACCTGTAGCATCTGTTAGTTCTTTTAATTTTTTATCTAAAAATTCCTGGACAACTTTTTTTATCTGACCTTCTCCTTGGTAAACTTTAATCTGGAATTGGTCAAATACAGAAAATGCTCTTGGACCAAGATTTACAGTTATTACTGCATTTACTTTTTCTCTTGCAACTATCTCTCCGGCTGTTATTCCTGCTCCTCCCATCTGTGCTCTGGCATTATTTTCAATTGATTTGAAATTTTTTATCTTATTATTTTCTAGTTCTAAAATTAAAAAATAATTGCATCTTCCGAATCTTGCATCAACATCACTTTCTAAATCTTTTCCTGTTGAACTTATAGCTATTTTCATTTTTTTATACCTCCTTACAGACAGATTATATAAATAAAATCATCTTATAAATTATTTCTTCTTTTAATTTTATTTTTTCTAAATATTTTATCAATAACAATTCCCTGAATTACAGACATTAATATCATAACAAAACTTAATACAAGAATATATTTCCAACCAAAATAAAAAATAGCAATTGGGAGTAAGGGAATTTTAATTGCTCTATTGTATAAAAAACAGGCAATAAGTCCATAACTTAATCCTTTATTTTTCAAATCAGCTAATAAGGATACCACATATAAATAGGTCCTGTTGATAAAATCCCTCCCAGAATTACAAAAAACCATTTTTTAATTCCTTTTTCTCCTAAATGTTTTATTACAAATTTATGAGTTATATAATGATTAGTAATCACCATTAAAATAAAAACAAAAATAAAAACAAGTATTATATTTAAAATAATACTGTTAAAGAAATTTATACTTAAAAAAAATAAATGTTTTTTAATTAAAAATAACAAAAAATAAATGAGAATTATGATTATTAAAAAACACCAAGAACCAGGAATTTTATTTAATCTAATTTTCATATTAAAACCTCTAAAATTAAAATTGTTATTACAGAAACTATTATTGATAAAATAAATGCTGTAAGATTTCTAAATAAAGCAAATTTTTTTCCTAATATAGCAGATTCAGCTGGCAATTGTATTAATCCAACAGTCACCCATGAAATTAAAAAAGCAGTAACAGCTAACAAACTAACTCCTTGTGTTAACATTTCTCCTCCAAAAATATAACTTGTAACTGGATTTCCAGCAGAAATGCTTCCGATTAAACTTCCAATAATAGAATCTAAAAAAAGATCTTCACTAAAAATCATTATATAAAATGATTTTGGAATTATCACAGAGATCAAACTTATAAGTAAGATTGTTCCCAAAATAATAGGAAAAGACTTCAATAGAGATTTTGATGATTTAATTATTGCCTGTTTCATTTTTTATCTGATTTCTCACTATCATGTTTTATTGCTTTTCTAGGGCAGAGCCAGTGACATTTCTTACAACGAATGCACTTTTTCATATCTATCACTGCTTTTCCATTTTCCATCTTAATTGCATTAACAGGGCATCTATCAATACATATTCTACATCCAACACATTTATCTTCATCCACCCAAGGCATTTTAATTTAATTATTTTAATTTTTATTCCCTTGTCATAAGATTATTGCATTTAGGACATTTCTTCTGGTAGCAGGGAACTCCTTTTTTATGAGACTCTCTGTAACCACATTTAGGACATATGCAGTTTCCATCAGGACCTGCTGAAAATCCCCTCATTCTTCCTCTTCCTAAACCTCTGCCTCTTCCTCTTCCAGCACCCTGTCCTAAACCAAGTCCTTTTCTTGGCATTGTCATTTTAAAATTGCCTCCCTGAATTTTAATTGAATATCCTTTTGTCAGAGCATCAGATAATTTTTTCCTTCCATTCTTAATTAATCGGGATAGTGTTGATTGGGAAATCTTCATTTTTTTAGCAGCTTTAGTTTGTTCCATTTCTTCACTGTCAATTAATCTTATAGCTTCTAATTCATCAAAACTAAGGGTTATTTGATTTAGATGTGATATGGGAATTCCTGCTGGTTTGAAATAAGTAACATCTGGCTGAAAAAAAATTCTTCTTATTCTTCTTGGTCTTGGCATTTTTAGATTTTTTACTCTCTTGTCAGGTTTACTTTACATTTAGGACATTTAATTGTTGAACATGGAGTTCCTCTTTGATGTTTTATTCTATATCCACATTTTTTACAGACACAGTAACCTTCTGGACCTTTTCCTTCTGCTTCTTTGATTTTGTCTTTAAATTTTCCCTTTCTCTGCCATCCAAAACCTCTGTTGGTTATTTTTGAAACAATATCTTTAGGTTGGTAGTATGAATCTGTGAAATCATGACTTTTTATCTGAATTGCTACATACTCCAGAGGTTCAATATTCTTAATCAGGTTTTCTTTAAGATTTTTTGATATTTTTGTTGCTTCTTCAACATTTATTTTACTTGGTAGTTGTATTTCTATATTAGCTGTTACTATTGCTCCTTTTTTCTGAGTTTTTATATCTGAGATTTCTATGTTGTTTTGTTCTGCTATCTTTTTGATTTTATCTTCAATCTCTTCTCCTGCTGAAACATCTAGTAAAGAATCTGTTGCTTCTTTACCTAAAGAAAGAGATTCTTTTAATATATATAATCCAATTAATAGTGCAAGAATTGAGTCAATATAAACCCAATAAGGCATTATTAGTAATCCAATTAAAACAGCTATTGAACTATAAACATCAACTCGGTCATGAACACCATCAGATAATAAACTCAGGGAGTTTTCTTTTTTTCCGTAGTGAATTTTTAATCTTGCTGTAATTTCATTTAAAATTACAGAGAGCAACATAATTCCTAGTGCAAGATAACTTATTGAAACTATTTCTGGATTTAAAAATCCCTTATAAGCTTCATAGATAATCCAGATTCCAGTTGCAAATAAAAGAATAGTTATTACTAATCCTGATAATACCTCAAATTTATAATGTCCGTAAGGATGTTTTTTGTCAACTGGTTTTTTAGAGATTCTTATACCAACAAGACTTATTCCTGATGATATGACATCCATTCCAGAGTGAATTCCTTCAGCTATAACTGATGTTGATTTTGCTAGAAATCCTACTATGATTTTACCTACAGCTAGAATTAAGTTCACAAATACTGATAATCCTGCTATTTTTTCTTTCATTACATTTGTTAGGCTCAGACACTCTCGCCTTTAATCAAGAGGAGAGCCCTCCTTTATATTTAATTTTGATATCTATCTTTTAAACTACGAGTTTGATGTTCCTGCTTGCTACTCTTCTGCTCAGCTTAATATTTTTTATATTGTCAGTCGATAACTCGCACTTTAGTGTGAGGAGTTTCATTTTGAATTATTAAAAAAATGAAAAATAAAAATTATTTTTTAATTTGTTTTAGTCTCTCTTCAATTTCTTTCATTTCCTGCTTCAAAGTTTCTAATTCCTGTTCAAGATATTCTTTTTCTTGTTTTTCTGTGATTACAACTGGTTGCTGTATGTTTTGTATAGCTCTTGCTCTCCATGCAAATCCTCTTCCAAGACCTCTGCCTAAACCTCTTCCAAAACCAGAGTTTGCAAATCCTGGATTATTAGAGCCTGAACAATATCCAAGTTTTCTTCCAGTCATGCTGCCCTGTCCTGCAGGGCCTGTTCTATCTCCTCCTGGCATTTTGATTTCCTCCTGCTTTTAAGCTTTTTAGTTATGAATATATATTCATAATACTATTTAAATGTTTTGTTTGAGGATTAACAAGCAGAGGTAAAGAATATATACTCAAAAATAATAGGTCTAAATGTCCCTGCTGGAATTAGAGGGTATGGAAATATAGGTGTTTGGTTATTTTGTTAATAATTTTTGCATCTGGTATTTACCATTATTATATTTTATAATTTTATAACCTAATTTTTTATATAGTTTTATTGCAGGATTTCCTTTCCAAACTTCAAGATTTACTTTTTTCTTTTTTGTTTCATTTTCAAACTTTTTAATAAAATATGTACCAATACCTTTATTTCTGTAAGCTTTTGATACAAAAATTCTTTGAATATCTAAAAAT
>WJLK01000087.1 GCA_014728565.1 Candidatus Pacearchaeota archaeon | reverse complement strand
CTAATATTTATCATGAAATTACTCGACGATAAAAAACTACTGGAAAAAATAAAATCTAGTAGAAAATATAAATCTCTATCAGAAGACCTAATAAAAAATGAAATAAATGATTTTCTTAAAAAAAATCAAAAAACAAATCAGATAAAAAAAGAAAAACAGGCATTAAAGCAAATTAAAGCAGAACTTCATAGAATATATGCAAGTTATCAGAAAAAAAACAAGAGAAAAAAACAAAAATATCTCAATGAATTAACAGAGTTAATCAAACAAAAAAATAAAATCAGCAATCAGGAGTTTAATATCCAGTTATTAGAAATAACCAACAAACTTCTATCAATGAATCGTTCAACAAAAGAGAGGCTTGATAACTATCCAGTTTTTTATAAAAAACTTTTCCAACTTACTGGAAAACCTAAAACAATCCTTGATTTAGGTTCTGGTTTAAATCCCTGTAGCCTGCCTTATATTCTAACAAACATGAAAGAACTGAATTACTATGCTTATGACATAGATAAAGAGGATATTGATTTTTTAAATGATTATTTCAGGATAATGAAAAAATCAGTAAACAAAAAAAATTCACTAAAAACAAAAGCCTCAATTTTGAATTTAAAAAACCTAGATAAAGTTTCTAACATTTCATCATCAGACATTATTTTTATGTTTAAACTAACTGACTTACTGGGCAGTAAAATTAGTGAGCAACTAATAAAAAAATTAATCAACAAAACCAGGTTTATTGTAGTAAGTTTTGCAACAAAAACTCTTTCTGGAAAACTCATGAATCTTCCAAGAAGAAGAGGTTTTGAACTGATGTTGAAAAGAAATAATTTAAAATTCCAGACAATAATCATAAAAAACGAGATTTTTTATGTAATTCATGAGTAGTTACAAATAGAAAGATTTTTAAACATAGAAATTTTTTAGTCAAAAGGATTTATTGATAATGGTATCTAATAATGATTCTGGTTGTTCTGCAGGAAACAGAGTAGTTAATACTCAACGTTATGTCTTATTTTCAGACTTACATGGAGACTACAAAAGTGCAGCAGAATTTACTAGAGCAATGTATGGTTTTAGAAGTGATAGGACTCTTTGCCTTGGAGATGTTTTTGAGAACGGGGATGATTATGATGAAAGCAGAACACTAGACGAGATTAGAAAAATTCCTCATCTAAGAATGATCCGAGGAAATCATGAGTCTATTTTTGATGAAGATTATGATTTTCCAAAAATTAGTCCTCAGAATGTAGAATATATTCGAGGATTAGATACACAACTAAGGGATGGAAATGTTCTTGCTACTCACTCTTCTGTGAGAGAGCCTGATAGGAGGATTAAGAATGAAGATTTAGCATTTCAGGAAGCAGGTTATGTTTTTGGAAATGATAGTTCTTTAGATTTTTTATTTTTTGGTCATACTCATGAGCCAGTTGTTTATTCTTATGACCCGAGAACACATAATATTAGGACAGATAATAATAGAAGGGTGTTGATTCAGGAAGGTTTAAAATATCTTGTCAATCCAGGAACATTAGGTATGCTAGGACAAGGAACCAGTCATACATTTACAGTTGTAGATCAGAGAGGAGGAGAGATTTTAACCTATACTCTAGACGAATTAAGAGATATGAATCTAAGAATGAGGACTATTAGACATTTTAATTTAGAGATAATGCCGAATCTTAAGGGCGATGCCTGGACACCTAGAACACTACAGCCTTGTATTGAAAAAATGCAAAAAATTGGTTTAGATAATGAGTTAGAGTCTGTTTTTGAATTAATGAGAAGTTATCAGACTGAAGAACCATTCAGGAGAAGAGAAAAGTTAGATGAATTTTCTTCAGAACTCGCTAGAAGATTGGGAGATTTACTTACACCCTCTGTTCAAAAAAATTATTCATTGCAACATCCTCTTGAGGTTAGAGAAGCAGAACTTTCATCAAGACATTGACGCCTTAGATTATAATATCCATTATAAACTGAATATTGAGTGACGGAAGAATAATGTCTCTTAAAAGTTGAGGATCATCCATCCAATTTAGATTTTGATATTTTGGATGCAATAAATTAGGGTCAATTCTATCAAACATATTAATCAGGACATCTTCAACAGTCTCTTTTCGCAGAGGAGTGTGATAATATCTCTGAGCATTAGTTATACCTGATTGCATTCTTATCCTAACTATTTTTCTTGTAGATTTATCAAACATAAAATCAAATCCAAATTCTCTCTGAAGTAGAGAAGTAATTTCCTGAGAAGGGTTGTCAGGATCAAAGTTTCCATGAAATAATGTCTGCAAAGTATCATCAGACCATGTCGAATCAACTCCTGCAAGTTGTGCTCCTATTTGAGGATGGTGAGTTATATCACTCTCTGTAAAGAAGCCAAAATGAATCTCTCCAGTATCATCAATGTAAGCAACAGCTTTTGTTCCATATAAATTATCACCAACATGTGTTAAATCCTTAGTAAATAATTCCTGAACATTACTAGTACCAACAGAATCATAAACATCACTACATATAAATTCTCTAGTTTCTAAATCCATACCTCTGGCATTTTTTAGTATGACTTCTGGACTTTCATAAATCGGAATATCTTTTCTTATCCCAGTAACCCAGTTTTCCATTTTTATTTAATTTAAAATTATAGACTCTGTTGTTATAACCAAGACTGTAATCATCACCTTCTGCTGAAGTAAATTCAGCATACTCAACCTGATAATCTTTATCTATTATGAACTTAGAGTCTTTAATGT
>WJLK01000086.1 GCA_014728565.1 Candidatus Pacearchaeota archaeon | reverse complement strand
GTAATTACTTACCTTCCTGAAGTATATTAATCATATTATCTAAAACATTTCCATCTTGCATCTTCATTGTCTGCATGATGGATAATAATTTAGCTGTTGTATCAGCTCCATTATTGCTTCTACTTCCACCTGATATCTTTCTCATTACTACAGGATGTCTTAATCCTCTTTCAGCATGATTGTTAGTTGCCTCAATTTCAGGGTTATCAACAAATCTAAACAAGTCTTCTCTATGGTCTCTACAAACACTCTTTACAAATTTAAACACCTCATTGCTAGTGTAAGTTCTTGGTGCTATCAAATCAATCCAATGCAATAATTTTTCTTTGGATGTTTTCCCTTCTATAGCTTTCTTATAAACATACTTCATCCTTTTGTGGATATATTTGGCTTCACTGCGGAATTCAGCTAAATCTTTTGAGTTTCTCAAAAGATGAGTCCAACAGACTTGTTGAATAATCCCTGTTTCAGTAACTAAGACATTATATGCAGAAAATCTATCTGTTGTACAGCACTTGCCTTCTTGATTCCCGAGGACTTCAATAGGAACTTTACTGCCTCTGCTTTTTTCAATAACATAGAGAGCTATCTCTTTATTGATGAAATCCCACATCCAGAAGTTCTGTCCATCAATCCTCCAGCTGGTTTCATCAATGTGTTTATGTTTTGCCTTTTTTATCTTGACAACTAATCCTTGATAATAATCTCCGAAAGCTGTCTTGAGTTGATTAAGTATCTTATAAATCTCCCCATCACTTATTTCAAGCGAGAATATCTTAAACCAATCTACTACACTCTGGCTTGGCATCCTCAATCCAATCTTCATTACCATAACCAACAGCATAAATTTCAATCCAAACCTTGCATGAGGCAAAACATCAACAACCTCTGGCTCAACAATCTTCCCACAGTTCTTACAGTATCTTCTGTGAATAATATATTGTGTGTTTTTAACCTTAACCTCAATATCAGTAATCACTCTGCTCCTAACATCTTGTATGCCACTTAATCTTTCACCACAATCAGGACATTCTTCCATATCAAGAGGTTTAATCTCATCAATCCTTTCTGGAATATTTCTTGAGTAACCTGTATGTCCTTTTTTCTGCCCAGATTTTTTTGGAATTGTATCAATAGGGTCTTTTATGAAATTAGGCTTCTCTTTTTGCTTTCCTTCAAGTTCATTCACCCTATTTCTGAGTTTATCGTTTTCCTTAGTTAATTCAACAATCTCTATTGCCTGATGATGTACAATCTTTCTAAGTTCTTCAATAGATCTTTTAATCTCTCTCTTCAGTTTTTTATTTTCTTTTCTTAGGATTTGATTTTCTTCTTTTAGAAGAACTATCTCTTTTTCCAGCTCCATTTTCAAGTATAATTAGTATTGCTTCACCTCCGAGGAATTCTTTTGGACAAGTAACCTTAGCACTTGTTCCAGATATAACCACTTTTCTCTTCATAAATCCTCTGATATTCTTAACTTTTAATTCAGTTTTTTCATTAAATTTAACCTTTTTCATAATAGTTCTATAAGAACTATTAAGTATTTATGTATTATGGTGCTAAAGAATATATAAAATTCGCTTCAGAAAGCTAAGCTCTTTCGGAAAAAATTGATTAAATGAAACTTCAATAACAAGAAATTTCTTTTAATTAAAATTAAGAAGCCATGCTTCTCTTTCTTCAATTGCTTCAGGATTATCATCCATGATCAAGCTAATAAATCTTAATCTAGCATTTCTTGCATCTGGAAAATAATGATAAGAAGGCAGATGTCTAAATAAAAGACCGTCGGCATTATGTAAGGGGATTCTCCGGTCTTCAGATGGAACTTCAGATAAAGCTAATGTTTCATATAAATCCATAGCTCTTGTAGCTGCTTCAATAAGACTATGTTGATATTCTCTATCACTAATAGGGTCTAGTGAAAATCTTTCTTGCAATTCCATTTTATTTAAATACAATTAGTTATATTTAAATATTTCTATTTGTAACTACTACATAGTATTAATTAAATATAAAATTATTCTTAGATTATTTTTCATTATTTAAAATCTATTCAGAGAAGAATTTAAATAATATTATATTCTTAATAAAATATGAAAAGAGGTATTAAAGGTCAGACTACTGTTTTCATTGTTATTGGAATAGCTGTAGTAATAATTGCATTGCTTCTCTTTTATTTAAATTTCGGAAATAAAATAGAAAAGGATTATGAATTTGATATTCAACCAGTTAGTTCATTTATTGATTCTTGTCTGGAGAGTAGTTTAAAGGCAGGTGTAAATTATGTTGGTTTTCAGGGAGGTTATTATAATAAGCCTGTTATAAGTAAGTATTACAATCACTACAATATTCCTTATTACTGGTATGATAATGAGAACTCTGTTCCTGAAATAAAAACAATTGAGGATGAGATATCAAAGTATATAGAAAATTATTTCTCTATCTGCATAGATGATTTTAAAAATTTTGAGAACAGTAAATATGAAATTGAGCAGGAAGAAATCTCAGTAGAAACAACAATAAATAATGATGATGTTGAAATAGATGTTGATTATCCTGTTGTTATAAAATTCCAGGAAAAATCAGTTAATATCAATGAGTTTTCTTCAGATACTACAAGTAATTTAAAAAAAGCTTATGATGCTTCCAGACTTATTATTGAGGAGCAGGAAAAAACACCTGATGAAATGCCTTTAGGATTTATTGTTGAGCTTGCTGATGAAAATGGATTTACTTTTGAGACAGTAACTGATGGAAATGAGATTATATACTCTCTTATATTTGGAGAAAATAATGGCTTTATTTATAATTTTGTTGCAAATTATGAGTGGGAGGTTGAAAATGAGGAATGAATCATTAAAAAAAATTAATATTATAGCTATTTCAATAGTTATCTCTTTAATTTCTATTGGTCTTGTTTTAAGCCAGACAACTCTTCAGGAGAGTGTTAGTGATGAAGAAGAAATTTATAATGCTGTTTTAGATGGAAATTATTTAAGCACTGACTCACAAAAACAAAAATTAGTTGATTATCTTAATAATAATCCTGATAAACAAAAAGAATTTTTTGAAAAAAAAGATATTAGGCTTGAGGGCTCTGTTAATGTAG
>WJLK01000085.1 GCA_014728565.1 Candidatus Pacearchaeota archaeon | reverse complement strand
TTGTCTGACTATCAGAACAAAACTGTCCTGTAACAAAAGAAATTTCAAATAAAATTAAAATTACTAATAAGACCCCTAAATTTACCCTCATTTTTTCATTTTATAAAGAGAATATAAGTTTATAAACATTGTCCAGATTTCTTTTTAGATGTTATAAAAATAAGATAATAAATCATGCTGATAGACATCAATGCCATTACAAAATTAAACAATGTGAAAAAACTCAATCTCACTGAATCAACACAAGGTTTCTGATATCTTGCTGGATCTATAGGACATCCAAGAGGCCTGTCTTCAGAGTCCCCTATCCATTGATAATTTATTATCTCTTCCATAAATCCTGTTACATCACATCTGCTATCATCAAAAGTTGTTTTATATATGCATCTTCCTATAGTATTAACTCCATTTGTTCCGCAATCCTTATGAAGTTCTTTAAATTGACTACAATTGCTTGATTCTGAATCATATCTGCAGCCACATTCATACCAGTATGTGCAGTCATCTGAAGAATCAATCCATGAACTTCTGGGATCACTTGAATCACAGTATATGCGTTCATCTGCAGGCAGTGACTCATAGTAATCAACTGCAACATTCCAGTTATCAGGATTTGAACAACTATTTTCATCACCATCATAGGCTGAGCAATAAGGACTAGGTTCAGGATTTACATTCCCTAAACACATTCCATAAGTATCAGAACCTGTATCATTATCACAAGTATATTCTACTCCAGAAATATCAGGACAACAGGATTGTTGTTTTCTCTCTCTGTTGGATTTTGATACTCCATATTCCCTCCAACAATCTCCTGTTGAATTAATAACAGTGAGTCCATCATCCTCCCACCAGCATGAATCACTAGTACCAGGCCAGTCATCAGGACAATCACCACATGCTGGAAAAGAAAAATGAAGACTAAACTCAGCATGAGTTTTTGCACTGTCATTTACAGTAAGATTGACTTCATGATTCCCAACCTGTCCAAAAGCCCTCGTATGAGTAACTAATCCAAATCCACTAATTTTCATGTTAGGATTATTATCAAAAATCCATTCAAAATATAAATCATCATAACCCTGAGGAGTATTTTGAACAGGTATTGGACATGTGAAAGCATAACCCTGAGGGCATCCTGCAGATTCTGTTGGACAATTCCCTGCAATACACTCTATGTTTAATTCTCCTCCTGATAACCATGATGTATCAACAGCATATGTTCCACTAGCATCAAAATCTACTTTATGAGAATCTATATGTTCTTTCCACCCTGGCTCATCTATATATGCTAGGACATAACTTGAATTAACAATAAGTATTGAAACAGCATCTCTACTTTTTGCACCTCTCTCATCAACTGCCTCTACAATTATATTTTTCTGTCCTAACTCATCAACCTCATCATAATCATATATAAAACTAAGATTTCCCCAGTTAATACTATCTCCTGTTTTTTTAACTCCATTACCTAAATCCCAGGTGTAATTAAAATCATCATCTGGATCACTTGCGATTAATGTAAAATTTATTTGTTCTTTAAGAAAATAAATACCTCTGTTTGTGAGATTAAATATATGTATGCTAGGAGGTTTGTTATTTTCTTCATTCAAAACATTTAGATATTTATAAGGCTCAGGATTATCTTCTGTGCTTTTTTCAATTCCATTTATCTCCACTATAGAATAATAAAGTCCTGATGAAAAATTCCCACTCTGATTTTCTCCTGCTCTCCATTTTAAGTAGCCCTTTTCTGATGTCTCAGCTATGATAGGATCGGGACTTAACCAGTCAATTCCTAGTAATTCCTCTTTCTTTTTAATTTTTATATTTAATTCACCACTTTTCAATCCCTGTCCTCTAACAACAACTCTGACTAGGTCCTTTAAATTAACAGGATCATATGTTCCTAATTTAGTATTGTTATTATCTGTCCAGTAAATTTCTTCTAAACTTGTTAACTTGCAGCATATTTTTAAAGGATAACTCCCACTTCTGTTAGACATCAGGGCATCTGTTGTTTCAGATAATTTTAAAACTACTTCTTCATTAGATGAACAGCTATCAGTGGTATATCTGCAAATCATATCACCGTAACAAACTGGAACATCATAATCCTCTTCCTTCTGAGTTGATGCTAGGGAGTTATTAAAACTCTCTAACCATACAACAGTATTACTAGGATTATTCATGTTTCCTCTGCATCCATGAGGGTCAGCTTTATTATAGGTTTCTCCAAAAATATCATCATAGCATATATCAACATTATAATCAGGATAGTTCCATAGAGCTCCTTTAGAACTTTCTGTACTCTGAAGTTTCATTATTCTCTGAGATTCCTCACAACTGCTTATAATTTTACACTTTCCTGATGAATTGCATGTATAACCAGAATCACATGTTCCACAATTAAATACACCTTCACATCCATCATCATAAGGACCTCCGCATTCATATCCAAGATCAGAACAATCTTCAGAAGTTAGAGGAATACACCCAGGCTCACAATAACATGCCCATAAACGATCTCCATCATCATAGTCTTTTTTCTGTCCTGAACGCCAGCAATAATAAGTATCACCACTTCTATCATCATCACCTCTACTACTGCTTTTTGTAATTTCTGTACCTCCTTTATTAGGACTACCAAAAGTTGGACATGGATCATTTTCTCCTGATCTACAAATCCTTCCTTTTTTATCAGATGTAGGTGGTCCATAATCATATTTATTACATAATTCCTCACAATCCATAGTTCCATCCTTGTTTGAGAGACAGTGATTATCCTGGCAACAGTCATTATCAGAATTACAACAGTTATCAGGAACATCCTCTTTTCCATCAACATAAACCCATACTCCAGAAGCAGCACTTACAAAACCAATGCTTATTACAAGAAATAAAAAGACTACACTTAATATCATTACATTACACTCTTTTTTCATGCTTATTAAACGAATAATCCTCTTATAAATATTTTCTTTATTAATCTTTAAATTTTAACCTTTCATAACAGCAACAGGTCTTAATTTAGCAACCAGCTTGCCTATTTTTGCTTCATGACTTACTTTTATAACTTCCTCTATATCTTTATAAGCTTCTGGAGCTTCTTCAGCAATACCTTTAAAACTTCCTGCTTCAATATCAATTCCTCTTTTTTCTAAATCAGATTTTACATTCTCAGCTCTTATTTCTTTTCTTGCTCTTGTTCTTGATTCAACTCTTCCAGCTCCATGAGCAGTACTTCCAAAACTTATCTCCTCTGCTTTGCTAGTTCCAACTAAAACATAACTTGAAGTTCCCATTGTTCCTGGAATTAAAACCGGCTGACCAACATTCCTGTAATCTTCTGGAATTTCTTCTCTATTAGGACCAAAACTTCTTGTAGCTCCCTTTCTCATAATTAATACTTCTTTTTCCTTACTATCTATAAAATGTTTCTCAAATTTTGCAATATTATGACAGACATCATAAACTACATCTATTTTAATGTCCTTAAAATAATGCTTTAAATCCTCCCTAACCCAATGGGTTATTAGCTGTTTGTTTGCAAAAGCAAAATTCGCAGCACAAGCCATTGCACTTAAATATTTTTTTCCAAGTTCTGATTTAATGGGAGCATTAACAAGTTCCCTGTCTTGTTCAGGCCATCTGTATTTTTTTTCCATTAATCTAATATAATCTGAAGCAACCTGATGACCTAAACCTCTGCTTCCGCAGTGAATCATGATTGTTACCTGACCTTCTGATAATCCAAAAACTTTAGCAATTTCACTATTAAAAATTTTTTCAACAACCTGAATCTCTAAGAAATGATTTCCAGCTCCAAGTGTTCCTAACTGTCCGATTCCTCTTGATTTTGCTTTCTGGCTTACATTATCAGGATTTCCATTCATTCTCCCAAGTTCTTCTGTATGTATATAATCATCTTTAAAACCATAACCTTTTTTAACAACCCACTGTGCACCTTCTCTTAAAACATCATCAAGGTCTTTTTTAGTAAGATTCATTTTGCTTCCTCTTCCAACTCCACTTGGAATTGTTCTGAATAATGAATGCAAAATTTCTTTTTTTCTTTTTCCAATATCATTTAAAGTTAAATTAGTTCTTAATAATCTAACACTGCAGTTAATATCATAACCAATTTCACCAGGGCTTACAACCCCTTCATCTAAATCAAATGCTGAAACTCCTCCGATGCATGCCCCATAACCTTCATGAGCATCTGGACAGACAACAATATTTTTTACAACTCCTGGCAAGGTAGCCATATTTGAGGCCTGGAGAAGAGTTCTGTCTTGTTTTATCTTTTTCATCAGGATATCAGAAGCAAATATTATAACAGGAACTCTCATCTTTCCAGATTTCTCTATTTTCCAAGTCACATTATTTATTTTTTTAACATCTATATTTTCCATTTTTTATTAAAAGAAACCAGAATTTAAATAAATTTAGTTAAATTTAAATAATCCTTGTTTTAAATTTTCTTATGGTATCTATTGCAGAAAATGAACCTTCTAATAGACTAATACTTGATTTTTTTAAATCACATTGCAATCCTGATTGTTTCAGAAATATAACTGCTGTTAGAAAATTAGATGAAATTACTGATGGAAAAAGTTTATTGTTAGTAGCAGATATAGAATCTTCATATCCAATGTATGAAGCTTACTGGAATCTTAGAGTAACAGAAAGAACTTCAGATGGTATAACTATTGCAGGAAAGCTAAAAATGGGACATTATGATTCTGAAACACAGCAATTAGACCCTTCTCCGTGCAAAATGTCAGGAGAGGAAACATTATCTTTTGATTCAATTACAAGAGTTTATTTAATCACCTAAACATCCACAACAACTTGGCAGATAAATTTTTCTTTTTCTTTTTTAATAAACATATCATTATAAGTAATTGCTTTTACATCTTTTTCAATATTATAATTCTCAATTGAATCTCCAAGAACCTCTGCTATTAGCTCACTATTATAAAGAGTTTTATTATTTTTAACAGAACTACTGCTGGTTATTTTTAAATTTTTAATCTCACTAAGAATAAAGCCCCCAACATCTATTAAATATAAGAATTCCTCTAGAAAATCATACAATAAACTTTCACTATCTCTAGCCCTTACTTTTATTATTTTCTTTTCTTTAGGTTTTATTTTATCTCTACTTATAATATTTGCAAGTGCATAAGCTGCATTTTCAAAAACTTCCTCTAATGAATTTCCAAATGCCTGAAATTTGATGTCTGCTGTGTGCGGAAGAAATTTGAATTTCATATAATGAATAATAAAAATAGGTTTTTATATTTTTTAGTTAATCTTATGCAAATCCTAGTTCAGAGCCATCATTAGGAGTAATTTTAAGTAAATCCTCCAAAGCTAGTAAATGCCACTTCTTTATTGGTTTGTCTAAAGAAACAACAGCATGGTCTATATCATGACCTGAATCTCTGAATAGATAACCTAATTTTCCTAACATAAAGAATATCACTCTCCATACTTCTTATATGATATTCATAGGTTTCTCACTCTCAAGAGGAGTGATAGAGTAACAATGTTCTCTCGGACTAGAGTTTATATCCCAATAAGGACCTTGGGGATAAGCACCAGCTTCATAAACAATATTGAATTTTAATAATTCTTAGAATATATAACTTTTTCTATCTCAACCAGACAAAAAACCTCAGTTTTTTTGGTTGATATTCAGAAAGGTCTGTAGTTATCAATATTTCTTCAGTGAATATCTGTTTTTTAACAATAGTCTCTGGATTTGGACATGCTTCTGTGACATTGCATATGTTTGTTGAGAAATTCCAGTTTGTTGGAATCATCTGAGAAATCAATAAATTAACCTCCTGGTTTTCCTCAGAAAGAATTTTCTGTCTTAGGTGATCATCCTGGGAAACTATTTTTAATATATATCTCTGCCTATCATGAATCTCTTTTGAAATATCAGGTCCACTTTCCTGTCTAGACATAACAACAAGTACAGCTCCTATAATTAGAAGTATTGCTAAAAATGCCTCAATTATTCTTAACCATGCTTTTTTATTTTTCATCTTGGTCTTAAAGAGTTTTCTTTTTTATTAAACTTTTTCTAAAAGCTTGTTTGCTTAAAGACTCAGAAAATTTTTCTTTCCTTGTCTGAATTTTCTGGGCACAAAAATCTTTTGATTTTTGAGATTTTCCTAAAATCTTTACAGGCTATCTCTTTTGCTTAAAGATTTT
>WJLK01000084.1 GCA_014728565.1 Candidatus Pacearchaeota archaeon | reverse complement strand
GAATGGGAGTTAATGGAGTTTAATTTGTTTGTTTCCTCGTCTGGAAAAAAACATCTTGATGAAGCATCAAACTCTGTTAAAAAATTAAGAAAAATGGAAGAAGAGACTAAGATTAATTTAGAAGAATTTGAAGACCTTGCTGATGATTTTTAACGCCTTCTACGCCAACCAAATACTTGCCCCCACATAGTATCCAAATCTTCTTGTAATTTTTCAAAAGATATTCCTAAATATTCACAAAAAGGTTTAAAATCATCTTTATTTCTACTAAAAATAAGATTAATATTATGGACTTTATATATCGAAATTATCATTAAATCCTTATCGCCAGCATTATTATCTAAAATTTGTTTTTGTTTTTTCAAACTTTCAAAAATTTCTTGGACTTTATTTATATCAGTATCCTTCTTTTTTAATAAAGTTATTTTATTTTTTCTTAAATAAGCAAAAATCTTTTTCAGTGAATTTTCCTTGCTAAGTTTTCTGTTATACATAAAATGTCCTAGCAATTCTGAAAAAACTTTATAGTTAATAAAAAGCAGATTTTTCCTACTAAAAATTTTAGGTTTAAACATTGAAAACTGCTTTGAATCATCAACTAAAGCTATCATGACATCTGAGTCAAGTCCAACTCTTCGAATCATTCTGTTAGTATGAATTACTTTTTCAACTGCACCTATTTTTATTTTGTCTTTCATTCTAAAAAACGAATAGCAGAGAGAATATAAAAGCTTTTATCCTTATTAAAAATAAATTATTAATAGAACAAAGGTATAAAAAATTAGAGAGTTAGGATTTAGCTTGTTTCCATAACAATTCAAATCTATCCTTATACAATTTAGCAGTTTGCTCATCTTTAATTTTTATAGCCAAAGGAGTATCAGATAAAATAAACATGACAATGTTGTTTCCGTAAACAAATAATGTAACAGGATTATAATCCTGAGATATTTTTTTATATGTTGCCATGGGATGTTTTAATATCCTTGCACCTTCAACATAGAATTGTCTTGATTTTATTTTTCTTTTTTCTCTCTCTTTTAAATAACGAGAAATAATATATTCTGGGACATATTTATAAAATTCTTCACCCAATGTGTTAAATGAAATCATCTCTTTGCCTGTTCTAATCATATCATTTAAAATTGTTTTAATACCTTCAGGACCTTCATAAATTTCAACAAAGGGTTTTTCATATATAGGTTTAAATAAGTTCTTTAAATCAGGCAAAATTTTTTCAAGATTTTTTTCTTTATCTCTCAAATTATCTAATAATTTTTCAGGATTAGAGGGTTTGAAGTATCTTTTTCCATTTTTTACAACATAGTTAGCGATTCCCTTTTCAATGAGTTTATTTAAAGAATCATATATATGAGGTCTAGAAATTCTTGTTTTTACAGCTATTTCTGATGCCGGTGCTTCTTTTAACTTTAAAAGAATATAGTATATCTCTGCCTCATTTTGTGTTAATCCTGCTTCTGTTAAAATTTCTTTTTCCATAGATATTAAAGAATCTAACTTTTTATAAATTTTATGGTTATTGTACTATTTAGTACAACATAATTTTATAAATAAGCTTTTGAAGGTAACAAAAATGACAAACGTAAATATTGAAGAAGAAATAGAAAGATTTCCTGAGGGAATATTAAAGGGTTTAAACAGGAAGTGGTTAAAAGATGGCTGGTCTGAAGAAGGAATGTCTCAAAAATTAGCTGATGATTTAATTAAATCATTTAAAGCATATGAGGAATATAAAAGAGGAGGGATAACCCCTGAAGAATTTGAAAGTGCTTTGGAATCTTACTCAAGAATTAGAGATGAATATGATCAGTTAAGAGAATTGTCAGAGAGACTAAGAACTAAACCAAAAAAACATACAAGAGTCTTAGAAAAGTTGTGTTGGATAGGTAATTTTTTGAAGATAATTGATAGCATAGATTTATTTACTGGAGGGTTTGGACATCCTCCATACTCAACAGTTAGAAGTGGAAATAGAGTTGTAAAATTCGGCACTTACTTTCCAGTAGATTTTGCTGAAACAAATATGGGAAAGATTACTCATTTTATTGTTGATGAAATATTTGGAGAAGGAGGGTTATTAATGGATTCTATATTTTCAATCCTGTATACTAAGGAAGTACATATCCCTAGCCCTAGTGGAGAGATATATGGTATGGGTGATAGCCTTACAGCTAGAAGAGATTATATTAAATTTGAAGTAGGGCCAAATGATAAGGAAGGATTAGAGAGGAGGATGTCTCAAATAAAAAGAGGATTAAGAAGATTAAATAAAGAAAAAGGTCTGGGAATGCCTCACTATAAAACAAACAAAGGAAAATTTGATAGAGTAAATGGATTTATGAATCGGGGAGTTCTTTCAGCATCATTAGAGGAACCTTTTTATCAATCTGATTCAATGGTAAGGAGATTAGAAGTTTGGGCACTTTCAGAAGATGAAGGATATGTGGATAGGTTTTTTGAACAGATTAAAGAAATAACTCATGGAAGATGAATTCATATTCAAAGGTGTAAACTTTTTATAAATTAGACTTACTACTGTATTTTATTAAGTTCATAAAAAATGAATATTTAAAGGATTTTCAAAAAAGTCTGGTTTTCAGCTTAAAGTCAAATCTTTAATCTAATAAAAGATTTTATAAATCTCCTCTATCTTTTTTTATTATGAAAAAAGAGACCTGGAAAAAACTAGGAGTTGTAGGTATTTTTGGAGCAGCAATGGCTTTTATTGAAACACTAATAGTTGTTTATCTAAGGATGTTGTATTATCCTGAAGGATTTAAATTTCCTCTAAATCCCTATATAGAGCCATGGGTTTATAGTGTTGAATGGTTCAGGGAGTTTTTTACAATTGTAATGCTTGCCTGCATTGCAGTACTGGCAGCAAGGAAATTCAGTGAGAGATTTGCTTATTTTATGTATAGTTTTGCTGTCTGGGATATTTTTTACTATATCTGGTTAAAAGTTATACTAGACTGGCCAGCTAGCTTTTTAATCTGGGACTTGTTGTTTTTAATTCCAATTCCATGGTTAGGTCCGGTTATTGCTCCTTTGACATGCTCTGTAATGATGATAGTATTTGCTTATATTATTCTTGATTTTGCTGATAAAGGAAAAAATACAGAAATCCATAAAAATGAATGGATACTGCTTATAATAGGAAGTCTGATACTGTTATATACCTGGTTAATAGACTATGCAAGGCTTATTATCAGCAATGGTTTTTTAGGTGATTTTTTTAATCTTCTAACAAATTCTGAATTCCAGAGAATAGTGGAAAATTTTGTTCCTGTAAGTTATAACTGGATTATGTTTTTTATAGGAATTTTAGTTATAATAATTGCTATTGTAATATATTACAGAAGAGTTTCATAGATGAATTAAGAATAAAAATTAATAATTTCAACTGATTTCTTTGTTGATTTTTTCCAGAAGTAAGTCAAATTTAGTATAACCCGCAGCTTCATTAAAATGTCCTGCTCCACTAACAACTGTAATTTCTGCATCCAATCCCTCTGCTAATTCTTTTGCTCTCTCTATTGGAACATAAGGGTCATTATCTGACTGGAAAACATGGAACTTCTGACAACTGCTTTTTATTTTTTTCCAGTCAAAATCCTTGGTTGTAAAAGTTTTGTTTATCTCATCAAACTCCTGATTTCCCAATAGTCCTAAAAATCCAGAAACAAAAAAACAGGCCTTAACAGGCTTAGAAAGAGTTAATTTTTCCAAGACAGATAATATGAAAGCTGGCCCTAAACTGTGCCCTATGAATACTGTATTTTCATCAATCTCGTTTAGATAGACATTAAATTTATTCATCCAATTATCCAGATTTTGATTTTTGGGTGTGGGAAATTCAGGTACAAAAACTGAATTTCCTCTGGATTCTAATTCTTTTTTCAACCAGGGAAACCAATTCTCATCAGGATTCCCATATGAACCATGAATAATAAATATTTTCATATTAATCACAACAAAAAGCTACTTAAATGATTTTGGGATTTCTAAAGCTCTACAAGTCAATCTCAGGCATTGCTCTTGCTTCTTCAGGAATCTTAAGATAATCTTTTTTCTGCCTTCCAAACATCTTAAAGAACATCACACCTGGAAATTTCTCTGAAGCATTATCAAGAGATAATACAGAATCATTGTAGTATTGTCTTGCATATGCAACTTTATCTTCAATAGCTGCAAGTTCCTGTTGTAATTGCAGGAAATTCTGGTCAGCTTTTAAATCAGGATAATTTTCAGCAACTGCAAAAATAGATTTTAATGCTTCCTGTAATTTGTTTCCTGCTTTTGCTCTCTGCTGAAGATTGTTTCCTTTTAAAACTTCAGACCTTGCTTTGGTTACTTTTTCAAATAACTCTCTCTCGTGTTTTGCATAAGCCTTAACAACCTTTACCAAACTAGGAACTAAATCAGCTCTTTTTCTTAACTGAACATCAATCTGACTTGCACTATTATCAATTCTGTTTCCAAGAACAACAAACCTATTGTAGTAAAAAATCGCAACTATGATTGCTAATGCTACTAAAATTATTATGAGCCATATCCACCATAACATAATAATATTTGTTGTAAGTAGTTTATAAAGTTAGTGATTGTTTGAATTTTATTATGGGTTCTTAGAATGTGTGTTCTTAACTACCTCTCTTCTAAGCTTGAGGGTATTTGCCCATTTTGCATAAGCATTCCATCCCTGGAAAATTTCAAGCATTTTATCTTTAGAAAGATGTCCTTTTTTATAATCATCTATCTTACTATAAATAGACTTAATATTTTTCTTTCTAAGCAATTTATGATAGTAAAAATTTCTAAATCCGACAAAATCAATCCCTCTTGACAGGGGAATTATTCTTGATTTATCTGGATGAAGTTCTAATTTAAGTTTATTCTTTAAAAATATATCAATATCCTGCTTCCAGATATCAAGTTGTGATTTTGAGGGATGAAGAATAACAAAATCATCAACATATCTTATGTAATACTTGGCTCTTAATTTATTTTTTATAAAGTAGTCTAGCTCATTTAGATAAACATTGGCAAAGAATTGGCTTGTTAGATTTCCAAGTGGCATTCCTTTTGTAAAATCTTGTAATCTGGATTGGCTTCGCCCCCTCCCCTAATTTCAACATTGCTAAGGATTATCTTAATTAACTTTAAAACTCTTTTATCAGCTATTTTCCTGCTGATGATATTCATCAGAATATCATGACTGATTTCTGGGAAATAATGCTTAATATCTGCTTTTAAGCAGTAGCCCTTAATCTGATTACTACTTAGCAAACCCTTTTTTCTGCCATTTTTAGATACTTTTCTCGTAAAACAAGAGAATCTCCTTAATGCAAACAAGTTACCTTTGCCTTTTCTATTCGCAGTTGAATCATAAATAAACACTCTATCAAATATAGGCTCAATAATATTACATAAAGCATGATGAACAATCCTGTCCCTAAAATCAGATTTACTGATTTTTCTTGTTTTAGGGTCTCTTAATATAAATGATTCAAGAGGCTTGGGCTGATAAATGTTGTTGATTAATTCCTTTTGTAATTTCAACAAATTTTTAATTAAATCTTTTTCAAACTCAATAACATATTGCTTTTTAGTTTTTCCTTTTCTTGTATTTCTCCAAGCAAGAATTAAATTATCCAAGCTTACTACTTTTTCATAAAGATTCTTGTGGGTTTTCATGGATTGAAATCTTAGATGCTAGAGCCATTTCAAAAGCATAGCCGTTGTTGTTGTCAAGCCTGTTGTTGCCATTAACATTCAGCCTATTACCGTCAGAGAGCCTGTTGGAGTTCAGACTAGCAACCAGACTATGTAACATCTTACTCTAAAGTAAAATCACCAATATTTCATATTTCAGCAAGAAACAAACTTGCTTACTTAATGTCCTATTTGCATTTGATACTCTTTTGAGCATAAGCAAGATGTGTGTGGCCCTAGCATGGCAAAAACCAGACTAAGACTTAATAATCTAACCTCTAGAATTAATAAACCTTACTCAGATTTTTGCGAAGCTTCGCTTGTTTCTTTCAACACCCCAAAAGCACAGCCGTCGTCGTCGTCAAGCCTGTTGTCGCCACCAACATTCAGCCCATAACCGTCAGAGAGCCTG
>WJLK01000083.1 GCA_014728565.1 Candidatus Pacearchaeota archaeon | reverse complement strand
ATTCCATACGGTTTATTCTTTAAATCAGATGGAACTAAGTTGTATGAGGTTGGTACTGGTTCAGACAAATTCTATCAACACAGTTGTTCAGATGCATGGAATCTATCAAGTTGTACTTACGATAATGTAAATCTTTCAACTCAAGATTCAAGTCCAGAAGGTTTATTCTTTAAATCAGATGGAACTAAGTTGTATGAAGTTGATAGTGGTTCATACAAATTCTATCAATATTCTATAGAAGAATCAACAACAAAATCTGGACTAATACCAATAGAATCTGATTATACAGATGGAACAGATGCATTTTATACAAACAAATCAAGTAATCCTTATACAACAAGTAGTTTAAGTGAGGGACAAAGTGAAAAAGTAGTTTTCTGGGTTAATGCAACAGGAGATGAAGACGAGTATGATTTCTTTGCATTTGCAAATATGACAAGTGATTTGTCAGTTGGTAATATAACAGGTAATTGGAATGTTACGATTACTACTTCTGCAGCAGATGACACTTCTTTCACTGTTACACTTCCTAGTGGAACAGTAATAGGATTATTTAATGCAACAGGCAAGTCTCAGAAACATCTAGCTCCTGTCAACCAGACAGTATCAATCCCATTCCTAAATGTAACAAATACAGGGAATGTTGACCTAAATATAAGCCTATTACTAAACAATTCAATGCCTAGTGAAATAACCTTATTTGCTAATAAATCTACAGGAAGTTCAATTATTATAACTACAGCAATTACGACAATAACTACTTATCTTTCATCATTAGATTCAACTGAAATATGGCTATGGAGCAATCTCACAAATGCAACAAACCAGACTACACTTAGACAATTAAATATAACTTCAAATAAAAGCTGAAAGGAGGAACAAAAGAATGAATAAAATAATTTCAATAGGAATGTTATTAGTCTTGACTATGTTAGCCTTATCTCCAGTAATGGCTTATGATGAAAGTACACCTTATACAGTAACCCTTAAATGGATTGTTCCAGCAGATACAACTTTTACAGTAACTCTTTGCGGTGCAGAAAGTAGCATAGATTTTGATGATAATATCAACAGTAATACAGAAACAGCAGTACAGCCAGACTGTCAGGATAATTCAACATCAACACCAATCCTAAATATCACAAATGCAGGAAATGTTGACTTGAATTTTACCTGTAATCTTACAGCATCAAAACCAGCCTGGGCTACTTTGTATGTCAACAATGTCACAGATTTTTCAGGAGCTTCAACTTTTGATACAACAGCAGTAGTATTTGCAGATGAGATAAAATCAGGAAACTCCACTGAGGTTTATCTATGGACAGACATATCTTCTGCAGCAGAAGGAACAACAACAAGGACATACCAAATAAATTCCTTACAAGAGCCAGAATAAAATTCAAAATGAAAATTGAAGAAAGAAAGCATTTAAAAGCAAGTATAATCACAATTATGTTAATTTCTTTTGGTTTTGGGGTTGTACTAATCTTTGCGATAAATGCAGGTCTAATATTTGAGCAAGAACCAGAAGTCAATAATCTCTCTATTGAAAAACTTTATTCTAAATTACCTGAAGTCCCTGATGACTTTCTGATAATAAAAAGAGATATTGAAACAGGAGATTTAACTGAATTATGTAAAATTGAAGAAGGGTATTATAAAAATCCTGATTTATATCCGACATGGGAAAGAGCAAGGAAGATGTTTTATAAATCACATAATTACAACAGATGGGGGGTTCATGGATACGGAGCTTATCCCAGTGAGATTGGATACAAATTAAGAAATTTTAAGGAAAATGAATCACTTGAACTATGCACTTTTTTTAAAACTGGCTATAATATTGAAACTTATCAGGGAGTTAAATTAATTCCTATTAAAAATGAGTTCTTTGATATACAGATAATCACCCAAGAATTTGAAGAATATCCTAATCACTTTCTGTTAGAACCAACTTTTCCATTATTCAAAAATGAGTGGGCTAAAAAAATAAAACTGAATATAACAGCAAAACAAGACATTCCTGTTGGAGTTTATACTTTAGGATTTGATGTAGTTACTCCAGACGATAAGTTTGATAATATAATGAGATGGGAAGTCTTAATGAAAGAGACTAAACAAGATACAGAATATATTAAAAAGTGCATGAAAAAATCGAGGAATGATGGACTAGATAAAGAGTGTTCTGAATTCATGATGAAAAGACAAAAGAAATACATTTCTGGAGGAGGATTCCAAACAGGAGAACATATATTTAAACTGATAATAGAGGTTATTGAATGAAAAAAATATTAATTTTATTATTGATTTTAGGAATGACAAGCATAGTTAGTTCTGCAACAGATACTTATACAATAAGATGGATAGTTCCTGATACAGAATCACCAACCTGGGATAACCTGAGAAACTTTAGTGTATATAATAATAGTGCATTTAGTGAATCAATAACTGCATCTGACCCAAATGGAATAGATTCTTATAAATTAAATGATACAGGTAATTTCATAATAAATGATTCATCTGGGCTGATAGAAAACACAACATCAATGTCTCCTATCCAGATTTACTGGCTTCAAATAATTGTTAATGACACTTTGAATAATACATCTTATGGAATATTTTATATTAATGTAAGTGAGTATGTTCCTCCTAGTATAACTGGATTCACTGCTGATGATATGTATATTGCTTACAATTATGAAAACATAATTCAAGGAGATATAAGATTTAACTATGGGTGGGAATATTAAACTGATAATTGCATTCACAATATTATTGTGCATAGGATTAGTCAGCTCTGCTAATCCTAGTTTTGGTGTCTTTAAAATAAATGAAGATATAGAGATTGTTCAACTATGTTATATCAACGGAACTTCCTGTGATTTTTGTAATATAACTTCTATTGATTATCCTAATGGAACAAGAGCTATTAATGAAGTTGAAATGACAAAAAGAAACTCTGATTTCAATTATACTTTTAATAAATCAAATGTATTAGGAGAATATAGAATTAATGGTTATTGCGGTTATGAAGCTGATGTAAGAAAACCTTTTGTTGCATCTTTTGATGTTACTCAAAGTGGGGCTGAAAAAATAAATGAAGGAGAAGGTATCACATTATCACTTGCTGTTCTTTCTATGATAATTATAGCAATAATATTTTTTACAGCAGCAGTTAAAATCCCCTCTACTACTTTTAAAATAATTTTGGGAGGAACTTCTATGACTATTTTTGTAATTTCAATATTATTCATACTTGTAATAATGACTGAGTTATTAGGGGGATATATTAACCTGATTGAAGGCTATTCATATTTCTGGATGGTAATGAAAGTCATTCTCTCAATATCAGTTCTGGGATTACTATTATTTGCAGGATATGTTTCATTTATGTATTGGAAAAAACATAGGGGGCTTATAGATTAAGATGGGATTTAAAAAAATAAAAGATAAGAAAGGAGTAAACATGACAGTTCACCCTGAATTTTATGATAAAATTGAAAAAGAAAGAAGGAAATTTATGGAAAAGCATAGATTAAATAGATTAACAACTAAGGCATTTACAAAAGTATTAAATAAAAGATTCTGGGAAAGAAAGAGAAGAAATAAAAGAGGCGATGCTTCTAATTTTGTAACCTTTATAATAGTATTATTTTTTCTTGCAGTAAGTTTCCTTATAGCAGCTTTTGTTAATGATAATATTTCAGATGTAATAAAAGAAACAGATTTGAATACAACAACTTATGCTTCCTCTTATACAGGGGCTATTGACCAGATGACTACAACTACAATTCAGAGAGGGTTCGCTATGATAATTGCTTTTTTAGTAATTGGAATGATGATTAGTGCATTCCTCATAAGAATTCATCCTATATTCATATTCATTTATATCATAACATTAGGTATATCTCTTTTTGCAATGATACCAATAGCAAATACTTATGAAATTTTGATAGGAACAGATGCTTTATCAAGTGTTGCTGATCAGCAAACTATGATAAATTGGATAATGCAGTATTCTGTTTTTATATTATTAGGAGCAGGAGCTTTAAGCATAATAATAATTTTTGCAAAACTTGCAGGAGGAACTCAAAGCAGTAGGCTTTAAAACAGAAAAATGCAGAAAATGTTAAAATTTAAGGATTTTTGGGAAAAAATAGCTTATTTTAAGCCATTCTCAGAAACGATTTTATTACTTTTAATGGTAATCCTCGTAGGAGATTCAGTTCTTGCATGGAATAATAACACCTTTAATAATTCCTTAAGTGAAGAAAATATAACATTCATAGATAATGAAAATCATACAAGATACTTAGAAATTCCTGATGGAATAACAGTAACAGATGCTTATATGAATCTTAGTGGGTTTGATAAAATAAACATAAGTTTTAATTATGATTGGGGATTTAATACATCAGGAGGCAATGATGATGTATCTGGAATTTATTGTGATAATACTTATTGTTATATTACTGATTATATGGATGGGGCAGTATATAGGTATTATCAAAACGGAACTTTTCTTGAATTAAACTTTTCTACAACAGGAGATAATGATAATCCTAGAGGAATAACCTCTAATGGAACTTACTTTTGGATTGTTCAGTATAATTTAGGTTTTTTTAAATATTGGATAAATGGAACTTATACTGGTGATTGGATTAATACAACAGATGTAGCAAATTCCTATTACCCTCATGGAATAACTCACAATTCAACGAATCTTTTTGTAGTTGATGCTGCTTATGATAGTGTTTATATTTATGATATTGATGATGGATCATTTACAGGAAATAATTTTAGTACGGTTAATCAAGGAATTAGTGCAGATAATGAGGGAATATTTTATTCTGAAGCATCTAAAAGAATATATATCGCTGATTCAAATGAAGAAAAGTGGTATGAACATTATCTAAATGGAAGTTATACTGGCAGAAATGATTCATTTATTTCTGCTACCTATTCACAAATTAGTTTAACAGGAAATTTAACTGATTTGATTATTGCAGGAAGATTAGGAATATCTACAACTAATGATGTGAATATTTATGATTTTACTAATACATATAATATCACTAATCCTTATATTTCAATAAACAATACCCAAGTTTGGAATTATTCAGGAAAATTTTATCAGGAAAATAATAGGACAGATAATTTAGCAAGTTATTTAAATGATTATCTTGCAGTCTGCTCTTTAATTGGAGATAATTGTCATGTTCCTTTTTTATTTCATTCAGATACTATGGGAATTCTTGAATATTCTGATTTAGAATTCAGTAATGAGGAATTTTTAGAAAATTCACAAACTTATAATTCATCTACTTATGAAACTTCAAGTGAAAGTTTTATTTTAAATATCACTTATGATAGTTCAGAATGGACTTCTGCAACTGGAAAATTATTTTATAATGGAACAAGTTATGCAGGAACAAGAACTGGTACAGAAGATGATCTTACATTCTCAAAACAAATAGATATTCCCTTATTGCCTGGTTCAAGCAGTCAGAACAGAAGTTTTTATTGGGAAATTTCATTATTTAATTCAACAAGTTCTTATAAATTCAATTCAACAGAATACAATCAGACAGTAGAGCCTATTATATTAGTAGAATGCAATGCAACTTATTCAACAAAAGCAATTAATTTCACTGCATGGAATGAGGGTAATGGTAGTCAGATAAAACCTTTTTCTTTCTCAGGTTATTTTGAATACTGGTTAGGAGAGGGGGATATAATAAAAAATTATTCTTTAGATACTAAGGATAATGAGACACATATTTGTATTTCTCCTTCTGATAATTTTACAGTTGATGCTACAATAGAATATGATGAGGCTAGTGGAACAAGTTATGTAAAAAGAAATTATTATTTTGATAATAAAATAATCAATAGTGATAGGGAAGATATTGAATTACGATTATTAGAATCAACTGACAGCACAACTTTTATACAAGAAGTTTTAGAAAACCAACAGCCAATAGAAGATGCTTATATTTACACATACAAATATTACCCAGGAGAAGCTGAATATAAACTTGTTCAGATTACAAAAACAGGTGAAGATGGAAAAACTGTCGGATTTTATGAAGCTGAAACTGCTTTATATAAGCATGAAATCTATGTTAATAATATCTTAGAATATGAAGAAACAGAAGGCAGGAAGATGATCCCAGAGGATACTCCTTATACTATAACTTTTGATATAGGAGATGCCGTAGATGAGCCTTGGGAGGATTATGATGATTTAGCAGATCTTACTAAAAGCTTAAGTTTTGATAATGATACTGAAATAGTTACATTTACTTATGAGGATTCAAATTCATCTTTTTCTCAAGGAAGGTTAATAGTTTATAAAGAGAAATATTGGGAAGATGATGAAATTATATGCAATACAACATCAGCTTTAGAATCTGCTTCTTTGACCTTTAATTTATCAAATCAGACAAGAGGAAATTTTATTGCAGAAGGTTATATCACCAGAGACAGTGAAGAGTTATTGGTTGATAGCATAAGATTTTCAATAGATTCAGGGAGAGATATTTTTGGTAATTTTGGATTATTTATAGGATTTTTTATTATACTGACTGCTGCTATGGCCTTTATATTTCATCCTATAGTTGGGATAATAGCTATTGATATTGCTCTAATATTTGTTAATTTAATAGGTTTTATAAATTTCGGAGGGACATTTTTATTTGGCATCCTTGCTGTAAGTGTCATTGCAATATGGCTTATGAAAGATTAAGATTAAAAAAAATGAATAAGAAAGGATTTTTAATCAGAACCTGGGTTATTGCATTTTTAATATTCTCCTCAGTTTTTGCTTTATTATTTTTAGCCAGTCAGTCATTAGCTTATGATTATGGTAAGGATGATATAGTTGATGAAAGTTATAGGGAAAATTATGATAAATTTTCAGAAACTTCTGAAGATTATAGGGATATTTTCCAGGATATTAGTGATGGATCAGGATTACAGCTTGCTTTTGCAGCAACCACAGGAATATTCAGAGCTTTATTTACAACTGTTAAAGTAACATTTTCAAGTGTATCAATATTAGATAGCATGACCTCAAACATAGCAAGTGATTATGGAATTCCTGAGAGTATTTCAAATGTCATATTTCCATTAACATCTGCTATTGTTGTTGTTATACTGATCTTTGCTGTTATCTCTGCAATAAATAGGGGGAATAAATTATGATGAACAAAAAATTTTTAATAATGATTTCAATGATTTTCCTAATGGCTATTCCAGTTTCAGCAGACTGGTATGAGATGCCAACATCAAATGATACAGAAGGTCTTTATGGACTTTTCAAATTCATAAATAATGAAACAACTGGTGGCTTATTTATGCCTGTAATTTTGATTGTCATATGGATGATAAGTTTTACAAGTGTTTTTAGTGTTGTAGGAGGAACTAGAGCTGCTGCTGCTCGAGGTTGGGTTTTTGCTAGTTTTTTAGTGTCTATCCTTGCAATATTAGCTTCAATAATGGAAATGCTAAATCCTAAATTTATGTATCTTCCTTTTATTGCTCTGGCATTTGGGATGCTATGGTTAAGATTAGAAAGCCCTTCGATTGAATAATGGAAACAAAACAAGAGTTAAAAGGAAAAGAATCAAATATTATGAGAATTCATATAAGTTTAATTAATCGTATAAATGATTTTATAGAAAGATTTGAAAAAAAACATGGAGTTAGCCTAACTTCAACTCAGGCAACTAAGATAATCGACGATAAAATAGAGAAAATAGGTGGAATTCTTGTTTAACAATTTGTTACAATTTGTTACAAAACAAATATAAATTATTATTATAAAACTAAATAAGGTATTTCTATGAAAAATAAATATATCTTATCAAAAGATTTTTCTGTGAAAGGGGGTTTTTTAAGATGAAATTAAAACCTTTAATGAAGAAAAAAGGTCAGATTGGACTTGGTGATGCACCACAGGTTGTTATGATTGTAGGATTTGTATTCTTGATTATGGCAACTATTGCTTATGTTTCTGAAAAATATGGTGATGCATTAACAGCAGGAGGAACTGCTGCTAATATTACTGATGATTTAGAATCAGAGCTAGATGACAACACCAGCATAGCTGGAATAGTCTTGACCATTAGTTTAGTAGGTATTGTACTAAGTGTTCTTATAGGAATATTTATTGCTTCTAGAAGAGGAGGTATGTAATTTCATCTTTGATATAAGATGAAATTAACCCCAATATCTAAGAAAGGGGCAATATCCCTAAATGATGCACCACAGGTTGTTATGATTGTAGGATTTGTATTCTTGATTATGGCAACTATTGCTTACATAAGTGCAGAATATAGAGATTCTTTTTCAACTACAACTGTAACTGTTAATAATGAAACTTTGACAACAGTTACAGAAGCAGGAGAATATGTTGCAACTAATGGAGCCTGTAATTTTCAGGATTTTTCAGTTACAATTATGACTAATGCTACTGGTGGTGAAACTATTAATTCAGCAAATTATACAGAAACTGCAGCTAGTGGTTTAGTTCAGGCTGCGGCTGGTAGTGAATATAATAATTCTGACTGGAATGTTAGTTATACTTATGGATATTCAGGAGCTGCATGCAATGTTACAGAAAGTCTGGAATCAGAGCTAGATGACAACACCAGCATAGCTGGAATAGTCTTGACCATTAGTTTAGTGGGTATTATACTAAGTATTCTTATGGGAATATTTATTGCTTCTAGAAGAAGAGGCATGTAAGTTTGATTTTTGTTTTTTTGTTTTTTTTAACTTAGTTTATTTAAATGTGGAAAAATTAAAAATAATATGGGATTTTTTAAGAAAGCTGGAAAAATAGCAGAAAATATTTATGAAAAAGGAGCTGAAACTATTACTGGTGAAACAAAGGCTGAGAGAAAGGAATCAAGAGAGATGAGTGAGAAGATCAGGAAGAGATTAAGAGCAGAAGAATTTAAAGCTAGAGAAAAAGAGACTGCTAAACTTGCTCAATCCAAGGCGAGATTAAAGAGGGAGAAGTTAGAAAGAAAGTATAAAGAAAGAATGCAACCTAGAAAAATGCCTCAGTTTGATTCTCCTTTTAGAAGTTCATCAATTACTGGAGGTTTTGGTAAACTTAAAGAAAAGAAACCAAAATATAAGTATAAAACTGTTTATAGAAAAGGGGGAGGAAAAAGGACTGCTAAGAAAAAAAAACCTCAAAATTATAATCCTATAACAGGAAGATTTGAGTAAAAAATCTGATTTCTTTAATCATTTTAATGAGAAGTGTTACTATTTTATAAACATATCACATATGCATTACATATTTTTAAATATAGAAATATTTATAAAGGATATACATTTATGTATATCATAAAAGGTGATTAAAAATGTCAAAAGATAATCTTAAAAAATCTATGAAAGGAGGTGTAGATAAACTGGGAATAATTGCATCTTTTGAATATAAATGTGAGAGATGTGATCATAGATGGATAGGTAGAACAAAAGAAATTCCTATAACTTGTCCTAAATGCAGAAGCCCCTATTGGAATAAACCTAAGAAAAATGAAAACAAATAATTCTAATCAATCACTAGGATATGAAGCGATGGCGGCTTTAAGATTAAGCTTACCAAACCTTAAAAACCCATCTAATTCTACACCTGATAATTATGATCATATTAGTCCCCCTATCCTTTTAAAATACCATTCATCAGAGAACAGAGCGGAAGCTGACGAGCAACCAAATGTAACCATGCCTGTGAGTTCAGATAAGTCAGGAGCTGATGAAATTTCTAACACCATTGTTATAGAGGCATCTGAAATAGATGCCTCTCTATTTTTTGATAAAAACTTTCCTAGTGAATTCTTGAAAGAATTTCAGACCTATATTTACAAATTAAAAATAGGTGAAGAAAATATCTGGAAGTTTCTTAATATTAAAGAGGTTGAAAAAAATGATACAACAAACATCAATTAATGCATTCAGAGAACTCCAGAAAGATAGAACAGATGTAACTCAAAGAATGATTATTTTTTATAAATTGAGGGAAATAGGTGAAGCTACTAATAAAATGCTTTCTAGGGCTACTGGAATTGAGACCAGCAGTATTTCTGCCAGGGTCTTTGAATTAAGAAAAAGATACTTAATTTTTCATTCAAAAACAGATTATTGTAAAATAACTGGGAAAAAAGCTATGTTTTGGAGGTGCATGTTGTAAAAAGTAAAAAAAAAACTCTTACCCCCCTTATATATATATATAAAGTTTGCTATTTGTGTTAATTATTATTATTATTGTAACACAAAAAGTATTTTTTGATTATAGGGGAGAGGGTAGGTAAACTTTTTTTTTACTTCTGAAGATAAAATGTATGAAACAAAAAGAAAACAAATAACTGAATGGATTGAAAATAACATAATCCCAAAGATAAAAGACAAAGAATTAAGCTATGAGCAATTAGTTAATGCTATCTCAATAGAATTAGGGTGTACTCCTAACTTGATTAAGGAAGTTTTTGAGCAATTAGTTCGTTTAAAAAAATTAAATCTTGTGGTGAAAAAATGGAGACCTATCAAACCAGACCTGGAGAAACAATAACTACCTCTGTTTCAGTAACAAAGGGTTTTATGGATAAAATTAAGTACTACAAACTATCACCAACAGAGGTATTTAGAAGAGGTTTAGCCACTACATTAGCAGATTTAGGAGTTTATCCTTATGATAATATCCTTAATAAAAAAAGATTAGAAGTCATTAAAAATTACATGAGATTACAAGAAATCCAGGATTTGATTAATAATTTAAGAGAGATTACAAGAAAAATCAACTTATTTATAGTTAATTTAGAGGTAATGCTGCCAAAGGGTGAACCAAAAGATGAAAAACAAAGGGAGATTAAAAAAGATGTCTGAAGAAAAGACAATCTGCATAAAGGAAATTAATGAAAACCTTAGGAGAGTTGAATTAGGTATTGAATTAACAAGACCGCTTGCACAACTGAATAATCACTGTAAATTTAAGAAAGAATATGATAGGTGGTGTGATAGAAGATATGGAAAAACTGAGGAAGTCAAAGCCAGGCAGAGAGAGTATCATAAAAAGTATTATCAAAAACCAGAAGTCAAAGCCAAGAAGAGAGAGTATTTGAGAGAGTATATGAGAAGAAAATTAGGTATTAAACCTGAGCATTATAGGGTAAGGGAGGTTAAAAAACAAGAATGAAACTAAATAAATTTGACAAAAAAGTATGTAAGAAATTATATAATTGTCCAGAGAACTGTCCTGTCTGTAGTTATGATAAAATAAAGTTTGTCCAATTCACTGATAAAGACCCTGAGTTCTGTTGTATGAACAAGGAATGTGGAGCAGGTTGGATTGTAGCTAAATTTGGAGTGATTGTCTTATGAACTTAATCAAATGGTTTGACGAGAATGCAGAGAGATTCATTCTTATTTTTGCATTATTTGTCTTAATCTGGATGTTTGGAATTTTTGTCATGTTGGGAGTGAGATGTTGAAAAATGGATGACATGAAATGTAAGTGTAGGAAAAATGAGTGAGGAAAGTTTTGATATAGATATGCAAATTAGAGATAGAAATAAAGAAAAGCAAGAGGAGAAAGAAGAAAAATATGGAGAAAAAAATGAAATCAATGAAATGTTGTAATTGCAGTAATATAGTAGATAATGTAGGTGATGAATCTACTAAAGTTACTTGTAGTGATTGTATAACAAGAAGTTTAACTTTATTTGACCCTGATAAAATTTATGAAAAGGAGGTAAAAAGTAAATAAAATGTTAAAATTAAAAGAGAAATTGAAAGAATTTAAAATAATGCTAAATGTGATAGAAAACCTAACAACAGAAACAGATGTTGTTTTTAAAGAAGAAGAAATATTTATTAGAGCAATTCACCCATCTAATCACTGTTTCATAATCTTTAATATTAATAAAAATATGTTTGAAGAATACAACATTAAAAAAGAGATAACATACACTCTCAATATATCACTACTAAATAAGATTTTAAAAAAGGTTGGGAAGAATGAGGTGTTTATAAAAGCAAAGGATGATAGATTATATATTAGTGGTGATAGAAATAACTTCAGATTAAATTATTTTGTGGGTTCACCAGACCAAAAACTAAGACCTGATATACAAACAACTTCTAAATGGAAACTAAATACATCAAATTTCTTTACTAACATAACAGAATTGTTGGAGTTCAGTGAAATATGT
>WJLK01000082.1 GCA_014728565.1 Candidatus Pacearchaeota archaeon | reverse complement strand
TGACTATTGGGGAATGCTGTGAATATTTGAGAGATGAATCAAACTACAATCTCGTTAAAGAGATTGTAGAAGTTGAGGATAAGACAAATCGCCTGTGTAGATTTGAGGAGGTTTATAAATAAAAATAGGAAAGTCTAGTATGGTAAATAAAAAAGAAGTTACTTTAGTGTCCATCTGGACGTTCATAAGGCCCATCACCCTCTGGGCGTTCAATTTCACTTCTGAAATGAGAGGGTTTTTGACGATAATCTTCAGGATTATTTCTAGGTTCTTTTTCATTTCCTTTATCCATATAACATCCCATATTCTGTAATAATTCTCTTAATTCAAGTATGCTTAAACTGCCTATAAATGAGTGAGCTGAAACATATCCTCTTTCAGTTTCTGTTCTTGTCAAGTCATGAATTCTTCTTGTTGTTTGGGTTTGAGGGTCTAGAGGAGTTCCTTTAGTTTGATTATCTACCTGACATTCTAAGATGGTTCCGTCTTCTAGTAAATATGCTTCTGTAGAATTTCCAGGAGGGTAGTTAGCAGGGTCAGAGTCATATCCTTCTGATTTATAAATTCTAATTCCCCTTAGTATAACTGCTCCTTCTTTTGTTCTCCTAAAAAGTGAAGAACCTTTTTCATGTCTTATCATTTCATCAGGATTCATTTCTTTATGACCCCAAAATACAGTGTATTCAGCATGTTCAGAAGCAGGAATTTCAGAAAAGTGTTCATGTTCTCTCAAGTGTTGTAAATATTGTCTGAATAACTCTAAAGAGGGTTCACGAAACTGCCTGTCTATACTAAGAACTCCATTGTTAATGCAATGATATGTTCCTTCAATTCTTCCAAATAAATTATCACCCATACTGGATAATGTCACTTAATTAATTTTTATAAATATTGTTATATTGTAATCTATTAATCTAAAAATCTTTATAAGCTGGGATTATTTTATTTAATTATTAAAAAAGATGATATATAAGGATTTTAAGGAATTTTTATTAGACAGATTAAGGATATTGGCATTTATACTTTTTGTTTTATGTCTGTTTTTAACTGATGTTAGTCTGAATAATATAATGGCTTATGGTCAAAATTATAAGCAGGGAATATTTTTTGATTATAGTGTAAGGGCAACATCCTCTTTTTGGTTTGGATTTATTTTTATGGTTATTTTGTTTTTTGCAATATCTTTCAGGTCTGTTTATACAAGAAGGAGTAAAATAGGATTTTTAGATGCATTTTTTGGAATAACAGGAATTATAGGATTAATGATAACTTTTGCAGGAGGAATAATAGCTTTCTGGCATGGAAGTAATACTCTAATTCCGTTTTTTTCATCTAATATGACAAGAGTCCAGTTTTATCATTTTGGTCTTGCTCTGGATATTTTCTCACTTTTGTATTTTGCACTCACCAAACCTGATTCCAGGATTTCTAAGAGAAGAAAAGATAGGAAGTCTAAGAAGAAAAAGGTGAAGAGGAAAAAGAAATAGTTCAAATCAGAATCTTTTTCTTTTTCAGGCTTTCATAAGCAAGAATATACATTCCAGCTTCCCATGCCTGAAGCCTGCCATAGGATTTTTTTGTTTTAGGATTAGTCCATTCTGGAAAATTAGCTTTTAGATTAAGTTCAGCTAACTTGCTTAGATGTTTTTTAGCTTCCTTGAATTTTTTTAATTTAATTAATGAGAGAATATAAAAACATCCATTAAATCCCCAGATTCCTCCATTGGAATAATGATTAGGTTTTCCAGCATCACAATCCAGGAAATAGTCATGCCAGAATTCTGATTTTTTTGTTATTGGAGGATATATTGTCTTAACAGGATAAGGTTTGTTTATTCTTTTTCTTTTTATATATTTTATAATCTTTTCAGCCTGTTTTTTGTCTGCTAGGTCAAAAACTACTGCAAGAAGATTTCCAAGACTATCAAACCACTCTCCTATTTCTTTATATTTGTTGTGATTTTTCCATCTATATGGCCAGTAGAATTTTCCATTCCATAATCTTAAATCCTTGTTTTGATTTGCATTTTTTCTTAGGATTTTTGCATTTTTTTTAGCTCCTATTAAAGTTAAGACTTTGTAATAAAGAGCCTGAGTATTTATTGTATGACCATATTTATGTGGAAAAGCATCCTGCCAGTCAGAAGTTGGTTGTTGAACGAGCATTCCTATCTCTCCTGAATCCTGACATCTTAACCAGTTCAGAGAGGAGATTATTGATTTATTATAGTTTTTAAATAGTTTGTTGTTGTATCTCTTTTTATAGATGTAATGACCTATTATATACCATAAGCTGGAATCTATTGACTGATAGTCTGTATGAGGTTTTCTTTCTCTAAATCTGTCAACTGCATTTGGAATCTGTCCATTTGCACTCTGATTATTTGCAAGAGTTATAATAGATTTTTCAAATGTTTTTTCAAAAATTGGTTCTTTAATAAGACTTGCTCCCAGTGCAGTTATCATGCTGTCTCTTGCCCAGACAGCATTATAACCATCAATTCCTCCTGAAGCAAAAAATCCATTTGGTGTGGAACAGTGCTTAATAGTTTCAATTGCCTTTTCATAACAGGAATCTAGTTTGTTCATTTTATATATGAGTCTTGGTTTTGATTAAACTTGTTTTAAAAAGTTTATTCACTTCTTTTTATAATAAGGAATATTGAGATTTTAAATTTAACTGGTCATAGTTTTTTTATCCTATCTGATAAAGGAGTTTCACCCATTTTTGTATGTTTGATTTTAGACAGATAGAGACCAAGAAAATCAACAAAGTAAAATATTACAAAAATTCTAATTTCTCTTGGAAATTTCTTGTATTTTATTTCATAATAGTCAATGAGTTTTTTAAAATAAATTACCTGTTTTTTGAATTTTTTTATTTCTTCATTATCTATTATTAGAATAACAAATGATTTGTTGTCAGGAAAAACTTCAAGTTCATTATGAAACAGTTCAGTTATTTTATTGGAGTGGCAGATTACTTTTGCATCTTCTTCTAGAGAGGTCTGAAATCTGTAAGCAGATGGATAAAAATAATTAGTTGCATAAAATAATAACTTCTTGTTTTTAATTTTTCCAGCTAATTCTCTGGCTTCTTTTTCAATTTTCCATTTGTATTTTTTAAGAATTTTTATTGTTTTATCAATAATCTTTTCTTTATTTTCTATAATCTTGTTTTTTTCCAGGAATTTTATTACTGGAAAAAAACCATAAGAAAATGTAAATCTTGGATGTAGTTGC
>WJLK01000081.1 GCA_014728565.1 Candidatus Pacearchaeota archaeon | reverse complement strand
TATTTTTATTAACTCAGAATTTTCTTTTAATAGCTGGTTAAGTTCATCTTCTTTTTCTTTTAATTTAATTAATTCTTCATTCATATCCTCTTTTTCATTGTTGTTTTCCATTGTAAAGATTATGTTTTCGTATTAATAAGGTTTTCTATATTTAATCTTGTTTTGTTGTGATTATTATTTCTTCACTGGTTTTAATGAAAGTATGTTCTGCCTGGCTTACTGGTTTATGAGATTTTTCAATTAACTGAGGATAATTATGAACAATTCCTGCTTGTTCTAGCTCCCTTAATGCAAGTTTTGCAAAATTACCAAATTTTTCTTGCATCTCTCTTAAGGAGAAAGGAAGGGTTTTATATTTTCCATAAGCATATTCAAGTAGTTTTCTTGCAGTAGAATTTCTTGTATTTTTTAAATTTACAATAGAAAATATATTACCTGAAGGACCTTCATATATTTTTCCTTCACCTGAAGTTGCAAAAGGTTCAATTGCATATGCTCCACTATTGAGTTTATTTTGGTTTCCATTACTATAGTTTGGAATTGTGATTCCTGCATGAATTGTATGCTGAGCAAGAGAGTGGCCTGATAAATTTATAATTGGTGAGAATTCTTTTTTTTCAATTGTTTCCTGAATTTCTCTTCCAATTTCATTTAAAGTTGGATTTTTTTCAATTATTTTGAGGGCATTTTTTAGTGCTTCTTCTGAAGCTTCTATTAATTCTTTATGTCTTTTATCTTCAGTTAAGTCAATTGTCATTGCAGTATCAGCAATGAATCCATCTATATGAACTCCAAAATCAATTTTTAACAAACCAGAAGCTTTTGTATTATCTTCTAGAGTAGGGTGATAGTGAGCTGCTATGTCATCTATTGAGAGATTTACTGGAAATGCTATACTTCCTCCAAGTTCAGTTATTTTATTCTCTATTTTTTTTGCTAATTCAACTAATAAAATCCCTGGTTTGGTTATTTCTCTTATATACTCTCTTGTTTTTTTTGCTATATCTCCTGCTTTTTTGTAATTCTCGATTTCCTGCCTGTCCATTGAATAGTAAAAAATTTATACTATTTAAATCTTATAATTTCATGGATTTTGAGATTGATGGAGGATTGAAAAAAAAATTAGAAAAATGTGCATTTAGGAGATGCCTATTAGACGAAGATAAGGAATCTAAAAGAATATCCTGGGATAGGAGGGCTCTGAGAGAGATAAAGAGATGTTATTCTGGTGAAGATTTGTTTAGTGCTTGGAGATGTTATTGTGAAGCTAGACATGCAGCTGAGAGAGACCTTATTCCTATGAAAGACCGTCTTAGAGGTTTTGCACGAACTTACAGAGATCTTATAGATGAGGCAGGAGACGCTGTCTATATTTATCCTGGTTGTATGAGAGGATTATTTGGAAATAATCCTTTAGTTAGGGGAATTTCTTCAATGGGGTACTCTTGTGAAACTAGAGGTGAGACTCCGTTAGAGAGATGTGATTGGGCAGCTTTAGATTTTATAACTTCTTTTTTTTGTGGCAGTCTTGATAATGTTGTCCAGTTATGGAAATATTACGATAAATTGAAAAGAGCTGGAAACAGCCATAGAGAAGTGAATTATGGATTATAGTCAAGTTATTTTTTATTTAAAATGGATATTCCAATTAATTTAAATGATGTTGTAAAATGGGGAGTTTATCATGAAATTAATAGACAGTATCCTGGTTTGGCAGATAGAGATTATCCTCGGTTTAGTAGATTAGTTGATAATAGGTATCAGGAAGTTCGTGAAGAGAGATTAAAAGCTTTTCAGAGAGTTAAGAGAAGTGATTGGTTGGATGATTATTTAAGAGGAAGAATGATGCATTATGCTGGAATATGTTCTGAATTAACTGGTTTTAGAGAAAAAAGAGCCATTACTGAAAAAGTATCTAGTATTCTAAGAATCTGTGATTGTTGTGATTATGGTTTGGTTAGAGAACTTTTTCAGGTTTATATTGATGAGAGAAGAAGACTTAGGTCTTCTGGAAAATAGTAAAGATATTTAATTTTTAATTCTTCTCTCTTTTGGAATAAAATTAGCTATTTTTTCTCCTGTTGATTTTCCACAACCTATAATGTCATTTTTGTTTTTAAGTATTTTAAAATTATTATCAATTTTTATTAAAAGTTCTCTTCCTTTTAGCCAGTTTTCTGCCTGACTATCAGTTAATTCAAGAATATTTTTAGTTATCTGATTTTTAAAAACAGTTAAAGAGTCAAGAGTTAATCTTATTCCATCATTCTGCTGTTTTGCAAAATATAAACCTATTGTCTCAATTCTTAGCTCTCTGTCAAGAAGTTTTAATTCTTCCTTAGAAAGATTTCCTGAATATAATCTGAATTTGTCTTTTCCAAATTCAAGAAAAAGATAAGGAATGTTGTTTATTCCAAATTGCTGTTCTAACTGTCTGATTATTCTTTTTTTATTTGGGTTATTCAGTGGTTTCATTTTTTTCTTATTTTGCATAAGAAAAATCCCTCCATGTCATTATCATG
>WJLK01000080.1 GCA_014728565.1 Candidatus Pacearchaeota archaeon | reverse complement strand
TTAAGATAGAAAACCCCTTATTAATGGAATTAATAATCGGATTCCATCTCGGAATTAGATTAGATTTCATTGTGTTCACCTCCTCTTTACTTAGTTAAATGAGGTGAACCTCCTTTAAAGAATTATTTTTTAGACACGCTCCTTATTATTGTTCATCAGTTATACCTACATCTCCAACATAAAATATACACTCGTTGTCTGGAAGATTAGGACTATCAATTAATTTAGCTACTCTGCTGCTTTTTTTACCCCTTCTTATATAAACTCTGTAAGTAGATGCATGGCCCACTATATTACCTCCTATTGCAGTGGTTGGATCCCCAAACATCATTGCAGGATTCGCCATAACCTGATTAGTAACATAAACTGAAAGATTAAATTGTTCAGCTATTTTCATTAAGTTATGTAGATATTTATTTAACTTCTGTTGTCTATCTGCTAACTGACCTCTTCCAGAAAACTCAGCTCTGAAATGTGCAGTTAAAGAATCAACAACAACAAGTCTTATAGGTTCTCCGTCTTTTATCAGCTCTCCAACTTTATCAACCAACAAAATCTGGTGATCTGAATTAAATGCCCTTGCAACAAGTATATTTTTTAAAACATTCTCAGGATTCAACCCTTTTAACTCTGCCATCTTTCTTATTCTCTCTGGTCTAAAAGTTCCCTCAGTATCAATATAAACTGCCTTTCCCTCAGCACCCCCTTTTTCGAGAGGAAGTTGAGTATTAACAGCAAGACTTAATCCCAGCTGAGTTTTTCCACTTCCATAACCACCAAAAGCTTCTGTAATAGCTTTTGTCTCAACACCTCTTCCACCTAATAAACCATCAAATTCCTTACTTCCTGTAGTAATATGAAAAACCTCCTCCCTCTTCTGAGCAAATTCCAGTCCATCCTGAAATCCTAGCTTCATTAGATTCCTAGCTGCCTGAATTGCCTTTCTTGAAGCAGCCTCTCCTAAACCAGAGACCTCTGATAACTCTTTAGGACCTAAAACAGCAATTCCCATTAAATCAAAAATTCCAGCAGCTTCTAATTTTTCAATAGCAGCAGGACCAATTCCAGGCAAATCAGAAATACTAACTTCTTCTTTCTCGCTTTTTTTCTTGGTTTTTTTCCTTTCCACCATAATAAATCTATCCTAGTTTTCTTTATAAGAATTACCTAAATTTGTTATATATTTTAAAAATCATCTAAAATTTTAGAAGATAAAAATAATAAAAAACAGAATAACATTTATCAAAAACATGCTTAAAAAAATAGTTTCTTCTACCCTTCCACCACTTCTTAAAACACCTCTGCTTCTTGCTTTTAGTGGCCAAAAAGGCTGTATTCCCTCCTTAGTAAAAGAGTCTGTGATTAAATGAAGAGAATAACCTACAAAAAAACCAAAACTTCCAACAGGCCAAAAAATAGCTAATAAAGCAGAAAAAACAAAGGCCAGAGTAAAACTATGTATAAATCCTCTATGTCTGACAAGAAACTGAAAAGGTCTGAACACTAAATACCTTCCTAAACTCGAATGACTGCTATCTATATCAAGAAAAACAGTAGAAGCTAAAACCAATCCCACAAAAACAAGTTTATTATTCACATGTGAGACAAACAAGAGAATGACAAAAACTGCAAAAACCAGGTGTGTTTTTAATAACATTCTTATACTTGTTTTTCCAATTCATCAATTAGTTTATCAACATCAACCTCCCCAAAGGCATTGACCACAAATTCTTTGTTATTAAAAACAGCATTTTTTCTAACCTGTCCGGAAATAATCATCTCTTTTCCCAAAAGTTCCTCTCTTTTAAGAGAAAATTTCTCTGAATCAGCTAATTCCTCCATGTTCATTAATTCTTCTAATCTATCTGAAAACATAACTGCTCTTATTGAATCACTTCCGTCATCAATTATAAAATTCAAAAGAGCTCTTTTTTCTGGAACAATTTTCCCATGCACCTTACACTGTCCTGCCTCTGCTTTTTTCCTGCAATCAGGACAAACTTCAAAGAACCTTGGCTGGAAAACCTGAACAATAAAAGCCCTTGCAGATGAATCCTCATTAGGATTAAAATGTTTAATTAGTTTCTTAAAAACAGGCCTCTCTTTAACAACCTCATCAAAAACTTTATCACTTTTTTTAATTTCAGAAAAAGAACCCAGATGCAACTCTCCATTCCTTATGCTTGCATTATTTATCTCAACAGTGCTTTCCTTTTCAATTTCACCTTTAGCAATTAAATCAATATGATTTTCATCCCATAAAACAGTCCTTATATTACTAGTATCATCAGCTAATCTAAAACTTCCAATTCTTCCACTTCTTCCGTTTTTATTATACTCTCTAATAGGAGTCATTTCAATTATTTTTCCAATTAAATTTATCTTCCTCATTCCAGGAACAATCTGAGATATTTTTATAAGCTCTCTGTCAAAATTAATTTTAAGCTCAGCAGCAATAACCTGGGCAGCACCCTCTCTGCTGATTAAACCAGATAATTTTGCCTGTTTAGCCTCTATTTTTCTCTCAATCTCCTCAACTGAAACACCTGAATTCTCAGAAATTAACTCAACTAATTTTTGATAGTTATCCATTTTCACCCTTTGATAACTAACTAAAATATCCCTTATTTTATAAGAATTATGGTTAGCTAATATAACAAAGATCATTTCAAACACAAAAATTTATAAACCTATTAACCAAAAATTTAATATGGCACTTGCTATAATTAAAATAAAAATAATGCCTGAATCTCCTGACACAGATTTAGAAGATATTCAAAAACAAGCTGAAAAAACAATTTCAGGAGAAAAGGGAAGTAATATAAAATTTGAAAAAGAACCTATTGCATTTGGATTAAATG
>WJLK01000079.1 GCA_014728565.1 Candidatus Pacearchaeota archaeon | reverse complement strand
TGCTGTTTATCTTCCTAAATTTGAATTTGATACAAAATATTTTATGAAAGATACTCTGAGTGAATTAGGAATGTCAACTGCATTTTCAAGCAATGCTGATTTTTCTGGAATGACTGGAAACAGAGATTTGTTCATTAGTTTTGTTATACACCAGGCTTATGTCATGGTTGATGAAAAAGGAACAGAAGCTGCTGCTGCAACAGCAGTTGGAATGGAACTTACTGCAGTAGAACCTAGAAAAATATTCAGAGCAGACCACCCCTTTATATTTATAATTCAGGAAAAAGAGACAGGAAATATCTTATTTCTGGGAAGAGTTGTTGATCCGAGATAATTAACCTTTTATAAAACTTACCACAACAATACTTTTATAATTGAAATTCAAATTTTTCTATGGATGACTTAAAATTAGTCTGGGCTGGGGCTGATCCTTCAGGTTTTTCAAGTGATGAAATTTCAAATAAATCCCTTGGCTTATTGGAGTTATCTTTATTGCAAAAAGAGTTTCCATTTATTGTTCCTGGATTTTTTGTTATTCCTACAAGTTTCTATAGTGATTACTGGAAAAAGCATGAATTAGGAGCAAAAATTCAGGTTGAGTCTCTGGATGATATTAATGATTTATTTAGGGATTCTCAGGGAATGTTTTTTTCAAGTCTTGCTCCTCCTCAGATAAGGGATTTTTTCAAAGATTTTTATACTGATTATAAGGCAGTATTAGAGCCTGCCTTTTTACAAGTTTCTGGACAGAAGCTTTTAAGAGAGCATCAGGAATTGGTTTCTAGAAGATATCCTGATTTTTTAAAAGTCACTGAAAGACCTATGGATGCAGATGAATATCAGGAATTAGTAACTGATTTTAAGAGAAGATTTCCAACATTTGATAGAGATATGATTTTAAGAAGAATTCTTTGGGAAAATACTATTGATGGTTGTCTCTGTCGTTCTGCCTCTCCTCTTGAAGGCTCAGAAGATCCTTTTCCTGGAGTCTTTAATTCTTTTCCTTTTGAGGGTTCTAATTTTGAGGAGAGTGAGGCTTCATTTGCTCTTGTTAATGTTCTAACAAGTTCATTTAGTCCTTATGCTCAGTTTTATATGGAAAACAGAAATGTTTCTGATAGAAGAAGAGAGATAGCTGGTATTGTCCAGAGAAGGGTCAGACATTTTAAAGATTTTGCTAGAGGAATTTCGACTTTTTGCGGAACAATCGAGGTTGCAGGCAATGTTGTTATTAAATATTCCTGTGCACGCCCAGGATTTACAGAGTGTTATGTTGAGATTGAAAATAGTGATATTGTTAGATATGATAATAAAGATGCAACTGTCGGAGTAGAAAGATATGAAAATCCTTTTGCCACTGACTCACCATCTGAAATAAAACATGTTCCTCGTCCTAGGATTGGTGATGAAAGACTTTTGAGAATGGCGGCAATGAGCAGGAAATTAGTAGGCAGAATTAGAGAGAGAAAAAAATTAAAATTCGACCCTGGTTGTTTTGAATTTGTAATTGGAAAAGATAGATTATTAAGATTAGTGCAGGCAAGGAAATTATATGGTGGAGAGAGGCATAATCATAGGGAAAGATTACTTCCTGATATTCCTGAGGAGAGGGTTATATGCAGGGATTTAGTAGCCCATACTGTTGGAGATTGCAGAGGTCCTTTTGTTAATATTGCAAAATATAATACAGACTCTAATAGTCGGGGAACAAATTTTGGAAATCTAACAGCAGAGGATGTCAGAAAACTTGATGAACAATATCCAGGTGCAGTGTATCTTGTGAATCCTTTTCAGTTTGCAATTAGTCCAGATAAAGTTTTGAGGGGAAAACCTGAAGAGATGGGAAAAGCATTTTATATGCTAACACCTAGAAAAAGAGGATTAATTATTTTTAATACTGATGCTACCTGGGATCACCTGGATACTGTTTATGAGCTTGATAGAGTAATGGTAGGTATGTTAAAAACTTCTGATAGTAATCATCCTCTTATGAAACTAGAGGATGGTGTTGAGGTAGGGCTTTGTTTAAATGGAAGAGATGGTGTTGTTTATAGACCTTAATTTAAACAGCATCAGGGCATTGACATTAGGTTAAATCCAGAAATTTTAGGAGTTTAGGAAGATTTATTCCTCTTCCTCTTCTTCTAACTCTGAGAAATTATCCTCAAAGTCATCGTCTTCGTATTCTTCTTCATACTCCATTGTTTTATTTTTACAGGTTTTAACAAAACTACTAATATTTTTTATTTTTAAATTTTTTGATATTTAATAGTAACTTTTTAGTTATACTTTTTTCAAGATAAATTAATCTTCTAAATTTTATTTTACTATAGTAGTGATAAAATTTAAATAGATACTATGTTTTTTTATAAAATGGCAAGAAAAGATAAAAAAGATATTCAGGAAAAAGTACAGGAGACTCTTATTCAGGTAGGTCTTAGAATTGCTAAAAGAGGAGAGGGTGCTTTGTTTGTTGTTGGAGATGTGAAATATAAATTACTTGTTAATCAGAGTGTACCTCCTTTTAATATTGTTGATAATCCTAAGTTATTAGAGAGTTTAGCTCTGATTGACGGAGCTGTTATTATTAATAATAAAGGAGTAATGCAGGCTTATGGTGCTATGATAAAGTCTACAAGAACCTTTAAAAATTTTGGAACAAGGCATAGTGCTGCATGGAGTGCTGCTAAAAAAGATAACCTTGTTGTTATTGTATCTGAAGAGGATAAGAAAGTGAAGATATTAAAAAAAGGAAAGATGGTTATGCAGATTGATGCTTTGCAGAAGGGTGTGGAAAAATCTGTTTCAGGTGCTGTAGATATACTGGAAAGTATTGGTGCTGGAACAATAGGAACTATTGGAACAGGCATTCTAGCTCCTGCTCTTGGAATAACTCTTCTTCCTGGAATAATTGTTTTTGGATCTGCTTACTATCTAGGTAAAATCTTAACTAAGAGATTTAAGTAACAAAAAATTTATTTAAAATAAAGAATTAGTTATAAAATGGCAAAAAGAAAAAAGAGGCAGGAGATGGATGGTGTTGATAGATATGTTTCAAGACCTATTTCAAGTCTTTTTCATCTGGCAGTATGGCTTACTGGTATTTTGGTTAGTCTGGCAGTGGGTTTTGGTATGATAGATGGAACTCTAACTATACCTGGTTTAGACACACTCTGGGAAGGGATAGTGATAATTATTGCTGGTTGGATTGTAGTGGTCTTGACTATTTTTAGTCTGTTAATGTCTATTATTAATAATATATAGTTTAATCAGTAAGTATTTTAAACTCATTTTTGTTATCTTTTAAATGAACTGGCACTCCCTGACTGCAAAAGAGGTGATTGAGAAACTAAATTCTAGTAATAAAGGTTTAACTAGAAATAATGCTGAGGAGAGGTTGAGGGAATTTGGCTCTAATAAACTGAAAAAAACCAAGAGATTCAATGCAATAAAAGTTTTTTTAGATCAGTTTAAAAGTTTTTTAATTATTGTTTTAATTGTAGCTGCTGTTATCTCTCTTTTTGCGCATTCTGGTGGCATTAATATTGATGCTATTGTTATCTTTGTTATTATTCTTTTAAATACAGGCCTGGGTTTTTTTCAGGAGTACAAGGCTGAAAAAGCAATAGAGAAATTGGAAAAGATGATGGTCCCTAAAGCCAATGTATTGAGGGAAAATAAGGTGATGGAGGTAAATTCAGAGAGTTTGGTTCCAGGAGATATTCTTGTTTTAGAGGAAGGAGATAAAATAATGGCAGATGCAAGAATTTTGGAATCTGAAGGTTTAAGAGTTAATGAAGCTCCTTTAACTGGTGAGAGTGTTCCACAGGGTAAGAACCCCTTTAAATTAATGAAGGATATTGCACTAGCTGACAGGCATAATATGATTTATCAGGGAACACAGATTGTTTCTGGTAATGGAAGTGCTGTTGTAGTAGAAACTGGCATGAATACTGAGATTGGAAAGATTTCTGGTTTGGTTCAGAAAATTGAGCCTGAAAAAAATCCTTTTAGGCACAAGCTTGATAATTTTGCTAGAAAAATTGGAATTTTTATCTTGATACTATGTGCAATGATTGTTGGTATTTTAATTTTTGAGGGGACAGAACCTTTGCATTCTTTTTTAGTTGCAGTAAGTCTAGCTGTTTCTGCAATTCCTGAAGGATTGCCAGCTGTAATATCACTTGGACTTGCATTTGCAACAAGAAGAATGATTCGTAAAAATGTTTTAATAAGAAAATTACCTGCTTCTGAAACTCTTGGAAGAGCAACAATCATATGTACAGATAAAACAGGAACTCTTACTCAGGAAAGAATGAGAGTTTCTGAAATTTATACTGTAGGTAAGAGAAATCATGAAAAAGACAGAGAGATGTTATTGAAAATAGGGGTTTTATGCAATAATTCCAGACTGGAGCAGGATGATGAAAAGAAAAAAGAGTATTTTATTGGAGACCCTACTGAAATTGCTTTAATTGTTTCTGCTAAAGAAAATTTTCTTAATAAAAAGAAACTTTCAGAAAAAGAATCTAAGGTTAAGGAGTTTGCATTTAATTCTGAGAGAAAGATGATGTCTGTTGTTAGGAAATCTGGAAAAAAACAAGTCTCTTATGTTAAGGGTGCTCCTGAAAGAATTCTTATGGTTTGCGAGTATAAATTAGTTAATGGTGAGAGGAAGAGGATGAGTAAAAAAGATAGGGATAATTTTTTAAAAGAATATGAAAAAATGGCAAAAAAAGGTCTTAGAGTTTTAGGATTTGCTTATAGAGATATTCTTGGTTATTCTAAGGATAAGTTAAGCATGGAAATTTCAGAAAATCACCTTATTTTTGTTGGTTTTCAGGGAATGATTGATCCTCCAAGACCTGAAGTAAAAGATGCTGTTAACCTATGTAAAAAAGCTGGAATCAAGGTATTGATGATTACAGGAGACAGTAAATTAACTGCAAATGCTGTTGCAAAACAAATTGGATTAAACGAAGACTCAATTGATTCTCCAGAACTTCAGAAAATGAGTGATAAAGAGATCAAGAAAAGAATTAATGGTATTTCTGTTTTTTCAAGAATCTCTCCTGAAGACAAACTAAGAATAGTTAATATTTTAAAAGAGAAAAAAGAGGTTGTTGCTATGACTGGAGATGGTGTTAATGATTCTCTTGCATTAAAAAGAGCAGATATAGGAATTTCAATGGGAATTCGTGGAACTGATGTTGCAAGAGACAATTCTGATATTGTTTTGGTGGATGATAATTTTGCATCTATTGTTGAGGGAGTTAGAGAGGGAAGAAGAATTTATGATAATGTTAAAAAGTTTGTCAAATATCTTTTGTCTGCTAATTTTTATGAGGTTTTTTTAGTTTTGTTAGTCATACTTATATGGAGAGATCCTAAACTTCTTCCTTTTCTTCCACTACAAATTCTCTGGATTAATCTTGTTACAGAGAGCATTCCTGCGCTTGCTTTAAGTTCAGAAGAGATGGAAGAAGATGTTATGCACAGAAAACCAAGTAAGGGAGAGATATTACATGGAATTAAGTTTTTTATCTTACTGGCAGGAGTAGTTGGTTTGTGTCTGACAGGATTTGCATTTTTAATTACTCTTCCTGATATTGATAAAGCCAGAACTGTTGCTGTTACAACCTCAGTTGTTTACCAGATGTTTCTTGTTTTTAATTGCAAGAGCAAGGATTTTATATTTAAATCATCTATGAATAAATATCTGATTTATGCAGTGTCAAGTTCAATAGTCCTTCATCTGATAGTTTTATATACTCCTCTGAACAGCTTTTTTTATTTTGTGAGTATTGGTTATCTGGACTGGTTGAAGGTTATTGGGTTAGGTTTATTTGGATTTTTAGTAGTAGAGAGTTCTAAGTTTTTTAGCAGGAAGTGAGGATTTTCAATTTAATAGAAAAAAGATTTTCACTTTTATCAGGAACTTGCTCTGTCTTCAAGAATCTTTCTGAAAGCACTAACTCTTACTGGATCTCCATTACCTTCAGATTCTTCAGTTCCTCCTAAAAATTTTTGGAGAAGTTTTCTTATTCTAGGATATCCATGAGATTCATATGCCTGAATATAACCTTTCATAAAATCATCTGATAATCTTTGAGCACTTTCTCTTTCTCTTTCTAATTGAGCTAGGTAAGAATTTTCTCTTAATGCTCTGGCCATGGGAATCTCTTTAGATTCTTCTTCAAAAGATTTCAGAAATGAAAGTCTGGGTCCATATCCTATCATTTTAGTCTTTGATTTTATATTTAGTTATATTTAATTTTTTATACTTTTCTGAAAACCTTACAAATCTTGTTCCTCTGTTTTCTAATTCAATCCACAAACCCATATAACCTTCATAAAAAGTTGGTACTGTATTTTTTATAGGGCTGGAAAAAATTCCAGAATCAGGTTTTAATACACTCCTTTGACTTCTTCTTTTAAGATTTCCATAGAGAGTATAATAAGATTGTTTGTCATTTAATTCTGGAAAATCACCAATCCAATTATTCAGATGTTTTTTGTGATAAGGTTCTAGCTGCCAGGAATCATATACTAGGTCTGGTTCAGGTTCTGGTTTCTCACATCCAGTTATTAGTGATAGTGCTAAAACAGTTGCATACAAAGTTCTTCTCATCATATTTTTGGGATTTATCAAAGATATTTAAAAATTTGTTGTAACAATTATTACAAATAATATAAAGATTTAAATAATAGTATTTTATTATAGGTAATATGGAGAAGGGTATATTAACAGAAATAGGCTTGACTAATAATGAATCAATTATCTTTATGACTTTAGCACAGAGTGGTCCGCAATCTGCCTCAGAATTAGCTAAGAATACGGGGTTAAACAGACCATATATTTATTATGCTCTTGAAAGATTGCTTGAAAAAGGATTTATTTCAAAGATAACTCTAGATAAAAAAACAAGATATCAATCACTGAGTTTTGATCAGATAATCTTTTCTGAACAAGAAAAAATCAAAACAATTAAAAAAATTGCAGATGAAATTAAAACTTTAAAATCAAAAAGAGATGAAACCATTGATTTAGAACTATTAAAAGGAAGATTTTCTTTGAAAACTATTTTTAAAAGAGCAATGAATGAACTAAAACCAAATGATATTGTTTATTCCATTGGAATTGATGAAGAAAAAATGGAAGAAATTGAACCAGTTTATTTAGCTAAAATATTAAATTTCTCCAAAGAAAATAACATCAAGGAAAATGCCCTAATTAAAAAAGGCTCAAAAGCATTGGATTATGCAAAATCTACATCATATAGATTTTTAGATTCAGAGATTATAGGAGATACTGCAAAAATAATTTATCAGGACACTGTGATAGAGATAATATATGGGAATCCCATATATGCAATAATTATTAAGAGTAGAGGGATTGCAGATTCTGAACTAAGAAAGTTTAATGTTTTTTGGAAGATATCAGAAAAGAAATAATAATTTTCAATCACATGCTATTACTCTTAAATAACTCTAAATATTTTTAAACATGAAATGCTTTTTATATAGTAAGAGATGGTAAAATGCTTAACTGGCTTGTTATTGGTATACTTGTTTTAGTAGTTATGATTGTAATAAAATTAGGAGGTCTTAGACATGGATTTTTCATAATTCTGTTGTTGTTTGTAGTTTTATTTTTTTATGGGACATTGAGTTTTTTAAGCAATGAAAGAGGGGTGGATTTTTCAACTTTTAGAGGATGGATTGATGCAGCAGGAGTTTATGTTGGCTGGTTTGCTAATGGTTTTCAGAATTTAAAGACCATAACAGGAAATGTTATTAACATGGATTGGACTTCAACTAATGGAAGTTTTTTTGATAAGGAAAATTCTGAAGTAATTAAAAATAAAAAATGAAAGTTTTAATGTTTGTTTTAATGTTCTTGTTAATAGGAGGTTTTTTTATTATCTCAAATGAAAATATAAAAATGAATAATGCTGAAAATTTAGAACTTTTTATTGATTTGTATTCAGAATGGATTAACAGATTGATTAGTAACAGTGGAAGTTTATCAGGTTATGTTGTTAAAATGGAGTGGTTGCCTCAGAATGAGAATGATTCTGAAGGATAGTTAATAGAATCTTGTTTTACTCTGTTAACAAAAAAAGTTTAAAAAGTTGAGCGTTGTAGTAGTAATATGAGATACAAGATAAAATTACCCAGGGCATGGAATAAAGATTTAGCTTATCTATTTGGGCTTCTCCTAGGCGACGGTTCCCTTCCAAAAACTTCTTCTCTTAGAGCGAATGGAGAATATCAAAAGAGGCATCATATTTATTTTTTCTCTGTTTTTAAGGATTTTCATGAGGAAGTTTATATCCCTCTTTTTTATAGTTTATTTGGAATTTCTCCTAGGAGCGATGTTCAAAAGAATAGAGACAAAATGATATATAATTGTAGAATAGAATCACAAGATATTTATGAATATCTAGTTATGCTAGGATTTTCTAATGGTAGGAAGGCAAGGCTAGCTAAAGTACCAGATATACCCAAAAAATATGAAGTTTGTGTATTAGCTGGTTTACTTGATACTGATGGAGGTAAAAAAGGGCATAGTTTTGGATTTACAACAGCAAGCAAATATTTAGCTTCTTTTTGCAAACGTATTTTTGATTCTTTTTCAATTAAGTATAATTATTGCCCTTGGATATATAATGGATGGACATACCATCAGATTTATATATCTCGTTATGATGTTTGTAAATTATTGAAAATTGTACCATTAAGAAACAAACATAAAATTAGCTATTTGAAATCTATTGCCTCGGTAGCTTAATAGGTTAAAGCACAGCCATGGTAAGGCTGAGAGTGTGAGTTCGATTCTCATCCGAGGCTTTTTATTTTTAGGTTCAACTCCTGGTTCGGGCTTTTTCGAAAAACTTAAATTATGTTTTTTCCTTGTTGTATCATGGGTTTTATAAAAAGAGTTGGAAAGGGTGTTAAGGAAAAAGCTAGAAAAGCTAAGAAATTTTTAGAAGATGAGAAAAATGCAAGAAATTTTTTGTTTAATAGGTTTTATTCACCTCTTAGTTATGATGAAGCACTGGGAATTATAGCAGCTTCTTATAGCTGTACTGTTGAAGAAGCAGAGAAGAAAATTGAGGATATTATGGATCTTCATGGTTTTAATAGAAATGCAGCTACGAAGATGGTTATTGACCAGGCAGAGTCAAACTTGGATGCTGAATCTAGAAAAAATAAGAAATCTGTAAAAAAAATTTCAAAATAAATTTATATTAAATTGTGCGATAAAACGAGAAATTTTTTATAATTAACTTTATAAATAGAGTTTTTTTAGTTAAATATTCTGAAATGGCAAAAGATATATGTTGTTGGAATCTGGAGGAAATTAAAAAAGAATATGATAAATTAAAATTAAAATA
>WJLK01000078.1 GCA_014728565.1 Candidatus Pacearchaeota archaeon | reverse complement strand
CAGAGAATACAGGCGATAGAAAATGTGTTTTTTGTGATTATGAATTAAAAGATAGGATAATTAAAGAGTCTGAGAATACTCTTACTATTTTAAGTGATCCTTATCTTTTGAAAGGGCATTGTCTGGTTATTCCAAAAAAACATTTTGAAAGTATTTTAGAAGTTCCTGAGGAGGTTCTTTTTGAATTAGTAAAGGAGGTTAGGGCTGTAGAAAGATTTTTAATAGAAAAATTTAAAATATCAGGATGTGATATAAGACAGCATTACAGACCTTTTCAAAAACAAAGTAATTTAAAGGTTAATCATCTACATTTTCATGTAATTCCAAGAGAGTTTGAGGATGAGCTTTATGAAAAAAGCATGATATTTGAAAAGGATGTTTTTAAAAAATTAGATGAGAATACTGTGAATCAATTCAGAGAAGTTTTAGGATGATTAAAACATGGGGATAAAATGGGTGATAAAAGTTTAAGAGAGAAAAAACTCGAGGAGCAGAGCAGAGAGCTTAGTGATGACAGCGAGAGATATTTTGAGGTTCTTAATAAGGAAATTGAAAAAACTTATGATGTTGCTAGAAAGGCAAGAGCAAGAGGGTTAGATCCTATAGATGATGTAGAGGTACCTCTGGCTTTAACAATGGCTGCAAAGGTTATCAGGCTTATATCAACTGTTTATTCTCAGTTGGATAATGAGGATTTAATAGATAGATTACTTGAGTTAGAGAGGATGCATGGTGCTTTGGAGTGGACTGTTGCATTTAAAATAGCAGAAGAGATAGCAAAAGAAAAATACTGTAAGTTTGAGGACCAGTTGCAGGCAATTGATGCAGGAATCAGGGTTGGTTTTGCATATATTACAATAGGAGTTGTCAGTGCTCCTATTGAGGGTTATACTGAATTAAGGACTGGGAAAACAAAGGATGGAAAAAATTATTTAAAGGCTTTTTTTTCAGGACCTATTAGAAGTGCAGGAACCACTGCAGGGTGTGCAGTTTTAATGTTGACTGATTATTTAAGGCAGTTATTTGGTTATGCAAGATATGATCCAACAGAAGATGAGTGTAAGAGGCTTGTAACAGAACTTTATGATTATCATGAGAGAGTTACTAATTTGCAATATCTCCCTACAGAGGATGAAGCTTATTTTATTGCTAAGAATATTCCTATACAGATATGTGGAGATCCTACTGAAAAAAAAGAGGTTTCTAATTATAAAGATTTGCCAAGAGTTGAAACAGATTTTATAAGAGGAGGATTTTGTCTTATACTTGGAGAGGGTCTGGCTCAAAAAGCAAAAAAAGGATTAAGGCTTTTGAAAGGAGTTCAGAAAAATGGTTTAGAGATAAGAGATTGGGATTGGTTAGAGGATTATGTGAAATTACATGAAAAAAGAGACAGTGGAAAGACAGATTCTAGTCCAACTTATATAAAAGATCTTGTGGCAGGAAGACCTGTTTTTGGCCATCCTGGAAAAGGTTTTAGATTTAGATATGGAAGAAGCAGAGTTGCAGGATTTTCAGCTGTTAGTATGCATCCTGCTACAATGGCTGTTACTGGTGATTTTATTGCATCTGGAACCCAGTTGAAGATAGAAAAACCCACTAAAGGATGTGTTGTTACTCTTTGCGATTCTATTGATGGACCTATTGTAAGATTAAAAAAAGGTGATGTTTTGAAACTTGAGGATTATGATGAAGCAAAGGAAATTTACAATGATATTGATGAGATAATTTATCTAGGAGATATTTTATTTCCCTTAGGAGATGTTGTAAACAGGAATGCAGATTTGATTAAGCCTGGTTATGTTGAGGAATGGTGGAATCTGGAGTTACAGAATGCTGGAGGAAGAGTAGAAGATTTTTATAATGTTAGTTTAAATCAGGCAGTTGAGTTTTCTGAGAATTATAAAATACCCCTACATCCTGGATATATTTATTACTGGACTCAGATTAGCTATGAGTATTTTCTAGGATTTCTTGACTGGATTCAGCATTCAAGAGTTAATAATGGAAAGCTTTTATTTCCATATAACAGTTCTGAAAAAGAGAGGTTTAAGAGGGGAAAAAGATCTCTTGAATTATTAGGAATTCCCCATAAAGTTAGTGTTGAAAATGTTGTTCTAGAAAGAATAGAGACAGGAGCATTGCTTTGTAATTTTGGGTTTGATTTAAATCATGAGGGTGAGATTCATATGGATTTTAGTTTTAAAGATTACAGTGATGTCCTAGAAGTTATCAACGAACTTAGCAAATACAAAATAAGAGATAAGGCAGGAGAGTTTATTGGAAGTAGGATGGGAAGACCAGAGAAAGCTAAACTGAGGAAATTAACAGGAAGTCCTAATGTTTTATTTCCTATTGGTTCTGAGGGAGGAAGATTAAGAAGTGTTAATGCTGCCTATGAATTTGGTAGTGTAAGGTCTGATTTCCCTTTTTATTATTGCAGTAAGTGTCAGAAAGAGACTATATACAGGATTTGCGAGGCTTGTGGTGAGAGAACAGAGCAGAGATACTACTGCAGAATGTGTGGTAAGGAGGTTGAAAAAAAATGCAGTCTGCATGAAAATGGAAACAGTTTCAAGCAGATGAAGATTGATATGAAGCATTATTTTGAGAAAGCTAAGGAGAAAATTAAATATAGGAGGGTGGATATACCTGAGTTAATTAAAGGTGTAAGAGGAACAAGCTCTGGAAATCATGATCTGGAGCATTTAGAGAAGGGGATATTAAGAGCTAAATACAATCTTTGCGTCAATAAAGACGGAACAACAAGATATGATGTTACAGAGATACCAATAAGTCATTTTAAACCAAAGGAAATAGAAGTGAGTATAGAGAAGTTAAGAAGTCTTGGTTATGAGAGAGATTATCTTGGAAAGGATTTGGTTGATGAAAATCAAATATTGGAGTTAAAGCCTCATGATATCCTACTTCCATGTAACAATCTTTCAGGAGATGAGAGGGCTGATGATGTTTTTATGAATCTCTCTAATTTTGTTGATGAGTTGCTGGAAAGATTTTATGAAATTCCAAGGTTTTTTAATGTGAATTCCAGAGAGGATCTTGTTGGAAAATTAGGAGTTTGTATGGCTCCTCATAACTGTGCAGGAGTTATCTGCAGGATTGTTGGGTTTTCAAAAGTGCAGGGTCTTATAGCAAGCCCATATCTTCATGCAGCCATGAGGAGAGATTGTGATGGTGATGAAGCTGCTATAATGTTGCTGCTTGATGTTTTGATTAATTTTTCAAAAAAATTTTTGCCTTCACATAGAGGAGGTACTCAAGATGCCCCTCTTGTTTTAAACGGAAAGATTTTTGCAAGAGAGGTTGATGACCAGATTCTTGATTTTGAGTTGGTTGATTTTTATCCTCTTGATTTTTATGAAAAATCTGAGAAAAGATTACATTCAGGAGATGTTGAAATTGATATGGTTAAACAGCGAATAGCAAGAAGAGAGGATCCTTATGTAAATACTGGTTTTACACATGACACAACTGATTTTAATCTTGGTGCTACATGCTCTTCTTACAAAACTCTTCCTACTATGAAGGAGAAAGTTGAAGCTCAGATGAAACTTTGCGAAAAATTAAGAAGTGTAGATCAGGCAGATGTAGCTAGATTGATAATCGACAGACATTTTATGAGGGATCTTAAGGGTAATTTAAGGAAATTTTCTCAACAGAGTTTTAGATGCAGCAATTGCAATGAAATTTATAGAAGACCTCCTTTAAAGGGAAGATGTGTCAAATGCAATGGAAACATAATCTATACAATAGCTTATGGAAGTATTGTTAAATATTTAGAGCCTGCTCTTGATCTGACAAAAAATTATGATGTTCCCTCATATATTAAACAAGATCTTGAATTAACTAAAAGATACATTGAGAGTATTTTTGGAAAAGAGACAGAGAAACAGGAAGCTCTGGAAAGGTGGTTTTAAATTCGGTATTTTAGAGAGTAGTTTAAAAAACTTTCTAGTAAGGTTTTTAATTCATTGATTTTTATTTGAGAATATGGATGATTTAGATGAACCCCCTCCTGATAATTTAAGAAAGTATTTTGATAGCCTGGGATTTTCAGAAGCTAACAGGACATCGGTCTGGGGCTGGATTAAATTATTGTTGGACCACTCTCCTACTCATGGAAGACATGAATTAAGAGTTCTGGATATGTGCTATAATCTAGGAGATTTTATTGAGAAAAATGGTGTTTATGTTCCAGTTAGTAAGAATGAGCTTGTTTATGGAGGTGGTTTACATGATACTGGAAAATTATTAAGTGATAGAAGGATTTTAGAGGAACCCTGGGATTCAAGAGACCAGCATATAGGTGAGATGAGGCAGCATCCTCTGAATAGTTATTATCTTTTAATAGGAAAATATGGTAATTTAGGACATCAAGATTTAAGAGTTCATGCTTATTCTGCTTTAGTTGGGTTGTTTCATCACAAGTTTCATCAGAGAGATAGGTATCCTAAAAAATTACCAAGATTGGGAACTCCTTTTTCAGCAGGAACAATAAAAAGAGCAGAGAGCTGTTCAAGATTAGTTGCACTTGCTGATATATATGCTGCTGCTGTCTATAGAAGTGGAAATCTTGATCATGAAGAAGCCTTGAAGATGTTAGCTGATAATGCAGATTCTTGTGAGAGGGATTTGTTATGGCTTATGCAGTTGAGAGGATGTAATGTTTTTAGAATTGCAGCTTAAACAAATCCTTTTAGAATATAGTAGCTTAGGAAAGAGCTGATTTCTCCAAAGATAACTCCTATTAAAATATGTCTTTTATTATATTTTAGATACAGTAAGGAGACCAAGACAAGAATTAAAATTACAGATGCAAAGGTTGTGAATATTTTGTCGTTGTAAAAAAAAGAGGTGAATGCAAATAAAATCATGCCCCTTGCAATATGGTTTTGAGATTTTAGGAACAGAGATAGTATGAAAAGTATTGCTCCTGCAAGAAGAATTTGATATACAAAACCATAGTACTCTCCTACAGCTGAACGAGCAGCAACTATTATGTACATAGGAATAGAACCTATTGCAAGAGAATCTCTTGCAGATTCTTTTAGGAATTTTCTTAATTTTGATTCTTCTGAATCTTTTAGTTTTGATTTTTTCCTCTTTTTTTTCATAATTTTAAGAGAGTTCTTTTTTATTTAAAAGTATTGCTTTTTGATGAGTAATTTTATAAACTTTTCTTATTTCCAGTTTAGATGGATAAAAAAATCGAGAAGAGATTTGAGAGGGAACTTGAGAAAGATATTGAAAAAGAGGTTAAAGAGGAAATTGAGCAAAAACTTAGTAAAAAATTAGATGAGAGATTAGAGAGAAATCTTGCAGGAGATATTCAGAAAGAGGCTAGGAGAAGATTAAAACAGAGAATGGATATGATTTATAATTCAACAAAAAGGTCAGCATCTAAATTTCAGAAAGAATTCAGAAAACAGACGGTAATTGCTGTTACTGCTGCTTTTGCATTTTTAATTGCACTTTCATGGAGAAATCCCATACAGGAGCTGGTTGATGATATAATCAGTGAACTTGGATTAGGAGGCAGGGAGATTTATATTGAGTTTCTTTCAGCAATTACAATAACAATAATAGGTGTTTTGGTATTGATGTTGCTTAGCAGGTGGCAGGCTAAAGAAAATTGATTCTTTAAAACAAGTTTAGGGAAAGAAGAATAATGTAGATAAAAAAGAATAGGTAAATTATTAATAGGATAATACCCTCTTTTTTTGTTAATTTGCTGTCCTGTAGTAGGAGATATAGTACAATTATTGTTGAACCTAGTAAACCCAGTATTATTTCTAGATTATCAAAAACTATTTCAACAGGCCCTTTAGCTAAAGAGTATATTAGCAGTGGAATTCCAAGACCTATTGAAATGTCGAAGATATTTGAACCAAAAACATTAGATGCTGAATCATCAATTCTTCCTTTTTTTGCATTTATAATTGAGATTACAGCATCTGGAACAGAAGTTGCAGCAGCAGTTATTGTAAAAGCAATAATTATCGTAGGTATTTTTAATAAGTAAGCAAGGTCTATAGATGATTTTGTTAAAAAATAAGTAGATGTTCCTATGATTATCATAGTTGTAAGAGCTTTTATTATCTCTCTAGGAAGATTAATTCCATCTTTTTTTTGTTTTTTAAATTTCATGGTTTCTTTACTGTGTTTTATTATCTCTTTTAGGTAGAAAGCATAAATTACTAAGAGTATTATTGCAATTATTATTCCCCATGTTTTGAAATATATTAAAAGAACTAAAAGCACAAAAACAGAGATTATATAGAACAGAGCGTCTCTGCTGATTACTTTTTTACCTACTTCAAATACCACAGGTGATAGAAGAACACATATTCCAGGAATTACTAGGAGATTGAATAAAGCTGAACCTGCTATGGTCCCAATACCAACTTCAAATTCCATAAAAAAGATAACAGAGAATAGTACTACGAAGAGTTCTGGCAGTGAACTAGCAACTGCATCAAAAGTTGCTCCTTTTACTGAACGCGGAAGCTTAAGATAGTCTCCTATTCTAGAAGAAGCATTTGCAAAAATTTCTCCAATAAAATAAATAACGAAACTGGATACTAGGATTATTGATACAGATGTTAATATACTCATCATTATTTTAAGTTAACTGGTTTTAAAAATCTTTTTTGAATGATTAACTCAGTCTAAAAATGATTTTTTTGTAGAAGTTACTGAAAAAACTGATTGAAATTTAATTTTTACAAAAAAAATATACTGAATATATAAAATAAGTAACAGGCTTAAATTTTTAGATGGTTTATTTTTAAAATGGTAGAGTTGAGATATAGATATGGAAGAGCAGAGCCTCTTGGCTTGGTTTATCATTTAGAGAAACCTGCTGTTTTTTGTGGAATGGATAGAAGAGATGCAATGGATTATTCAGGGGCTGTTCGAGCTAGGCTGGATTCTTTTGATGAAATTCCTTTTGTAGATTTTATTGATTTATCTGCAGAAATGATTTCTGATAGAGATATTAGGAGAAAATATGCTGTTCTTTATAATTATCTTAAATCTGTTTATGCTGGAGAGATTAGAGAACCTTTTTTTGTTTTTATAGGTGGAACAGCTTCTTCTGGAAAGGATACTCTTGTAATGAATCTCGGACATTATCTTCATGGTTTTGACAGAGTCACAAATGTGGATAAGGTTAGGGAGAGAGCAAGAACTGAATTAGAGGACCAATACAGAGGGAGAATTCCTAGAGCGTATCAACCAATTTTTGAAAGGCTTACTAGTCTTGATAAATCTGGAATTCAATTTCAGAATCAGTATGTTCAAGGAAAATTAAGAGAGTGGGAAATTGATGAGGTTTATAGAGAATGTAATAAAAGTGGAGGTTTTCATCCTTGGTATGCTTTTCAGGGAATTAATGTCTCTCCTGGTTTTGAGAGTTCAATAGAGGGTCTTAGTAAGATATTGGTAATTTTAAGTCCTCCTGCAGATTTTATAGGTTCGAGAGTTTCAGTAAGACAGGAAAAAGAACAGAGACTTGCTAGGCTTGGGGATTTAAGTGAGTCTGATAGGTCTTATGCAGAGAGGCAGTTGGAATTAGAACACGAGAACAGTTTTAGGTATAGAGGCTTTTTAGAAAAAGAAGCTTTAAGAAGAGGAACACCTCTGATAACTCAAGGAGATGAATTAGGTGTTTTGCAGAATTTTGCTGATTATTTTATAGATGCTCTGGAAAAAGCTAACTCTTCTTTAAGTTATTATCAGGCTGTTTGATTTTTTACAAATAGAACAAAATAGTTGGAATAATCAATGCTCCCATTAAATGAATTCTTCTGATTTTTAATTCAATACAGGTTATTCCAAGAGATATGGAGGTTATAAAGACTAGTAATCCCAGAATTCCTCCAAGAGGATTGAAGAAATCTGAAAATAAGAAAACAACAATTGTTAGTATTGCGAGAATTATTATAGAGAGTTTAGAATATTTTATTTTATTTATTTTTTTAGCAGAAAATTTTGAGATAAAAATTGCAATATAAAAAGAGATTATTCCTGAAATTGTTATTGTTGTTACTATTAGTAATAAGTTTATATTTGTTATTTCAGGTAGCAGCTGGGATACTGCAACAACAGCTCCTGTTCTTGTTTTTCCAATAACATAGAAAGTTACAAATGAGAGAGCCATGACAATGGTGTTTATTGCCCCTAGAAGGAATAGAAATTCTTCCTGGTTTAGAGGGATTACCTGATTTCCAATAACTGCTGCCTGTGAAGCTCCTACTGCTGGAATAAAAGCTGTAAAAGGGCTTGCTATTAGTGATGCTGAAATTGATTTTGCAAATGATTTTTTAGTTAGTTTTATGTTTTTTAAGGATGTTGTTATTTGCTCTGGAATTTTTATTTTTCTATTAATACTTATTACAAGACTGCTTGCTCCAAATAAACCTGTTAGGAGAGGTAGGAGAGGTTGTTTTATCCCTATATCAGAGGATGCAGTTCCTAGAAAACCAGCTAGCAGAAAAATTATAAATGCCCAGATTTTACTTTGAGGTTCTTTTAATATTAAAAATACTGCTATTAGAATCAGAATAAAAGGCATTATATTACTGATTGGTTGATAGATAAAGGGAAGAAATAGGATAAAGATTGGAATCAGAAGAATTATAATAAGTAAGGCTGAGAGACTTCCGTAGAGAGTTAGAATTATTGCATGATGGGCTTTTCCTTTTAATAAAAATTTATGACCTGGTAAAATCGAGAGAAAAGAATCTTCATCAGGTGCTCCTAGAAAAATAGATGGAATAAAATCAAGAAAAGTGTGGGTTATTGCCATTGCTGTTATAAAGATTGCTAGAGTCAGAGGAAGTGTTAGTTCAAGAAGGTAGGCAGAGTAACTTAGAAGAATTACAGCAATAAGATTAATGTGAATTCCTGGTATAAGGCCTGTGAGAGTTCCTGCAAGAATTCCAAATATTATTGCTAATATTATTTCAAATAGCATAATTATAAAAATCAATAACTTTTATAAACTTAAATCATCTCACTAATATTGAGTAAAAATGGCTAATCCACAGACAACACAAACTCAACAACCTGCTCAGACTCAGCAACAAGTTCAGACTAACCAACCAACACAAACCCAGCAACCAATAGATCCTAATAAAAAACCTAAAAAATGGATAATTGCTCTCTTACTTTCTATTCTTGTAGGAAGTCTGGGAGTTGATAGGTTTTATATGGGATATATTGTATCTGGAATTTTTAAATTAATAACTCTTGGAGGGTTTGGTATATGGTGGCTTATTGATTTGATATTGATTGCTACTAAGTATGATTTTAAGAAAGTTCAGTGGGTAGATTAATATTATAAAAGAAGGTGAAAATGGTAGAAGGAAATATTAATAACTCTCAGGTACAATTTGAAAAAAAAGAGTTAAAAAAAATAGGGGTGTTTTCTCTAGCAAAAATCTCTGGTTTAGCAGGGGTTATTTTTGGACTGATTGCTGGAATAATGTTTTTTATATTTGCTTCTTTGATAGGTTCCCTTGCAACTATTGCTAGTGCTTCATCAGAAACAGGATCCATTGTTCCAGCAGGAATATTTATGGGAGGAGGTGTTTTTATGTTAATATCAATGCCTATTTTTTATGGATTAATTTGTTTTATTGGAGGAGCATTATCTGCTTTTATATACAATCTTGTTGCTGGATGGATAGGTGGTGTTGAATTTAATTTTATCTGATTTTTGTTATAAAAATCTTTATAAATATTGTTTTTTTTAGTTTTTTGAGGTGAAACCCTCAGATTTTTCTGAGTCAATATTTTCGATAAAATGGACCCAAGGATTAGAAAATTAGCCCAGACAGTTGTTAGGTATTCTTTATGTGTAAAACCTGATAGTTATGTAATTGTTTCTGGAGGAGAGGAATCAAGAGAGTTTATTTTAGAGCTATATAAGGAGATAATTTTTAGAGGAGCGCATCCAGTTTTGAATGTAGGTTTAAATGGTATCTCTGATTTTTTTTACAAATATGCTAGTGATGAACAGCTTGAGAAATTTCCTGATTTAAGGATGCATGAGGTTAAGAAAAGTCAGTATTATGTTGGAATAAATACAACAGGAAATACAAGGGAGTTGAGTGGTATCGATCCAAAAAAAATAATGACTAGAAGAAAAGTTATTCAGCCTCTTTTAGATTATGTTGTTAATAGAAAGGATAAGATAAAGAGGGTTACAGTTGGTTTTCCTTGCATGGCACTTGCTCAGGAAGCTGAAATGTCTTTTAATGAGTATGAGAATTTTGTTTTTTCAGCATGTCTTATAGACTGGAAAAAATTTGGCAAAAAATTAGATAAAATAGCCAGGAGGTTTGAAAAAGGAAAAGAAGTTTGGTTAAAAGGAGAGAATGTTGATTTGAGATTCTCAATTAAAGGAAAGAACTGTGTTTCTGATAAAGGAGAGGAAAATATGCCTGGAGGAGAGGTTTTTATGGCTCCTGTTAGGGAGAGTTTAAATGGGTGGATATTTTTTGAATATCCTGCTATTTATTCTGGCAAGGAGATTAATGGAATTTTTTTGAGATTTGAAAATGGAAAAGTTGTTGAGCATAGTGCTGACAAGAATGAAGATCTGTTAAGGGAGGTTTTAGAAACTGATGATAATTCTAGTTATGTTGGAGAGTTTGGAATTGGTTGCAATCCTGGAATTAAAAAATATACAAAAAATTTATTGTTTGATGAAAAAATACACGGAACAATTCATCTTGCCTTGGGGATGGCTTATAAAGAAAATGGAGGAGGAAATGACTCTGCTATTCACTGGGATATTGTAAAGGATATGAAAAATTCAAAGATTTTTTTAGATGGAAAAATTATTCAAGATAACAAGAGGTGGAGGATTTAAGGAAGGATTTATAAATTTGTTTTTCTAGTTAATTAAAAATGGTGAATGAGATAGTCCTTAATTATCTTAAACAGTATTCTGGCAAATATAGGTTAGAAGATTTGAAAAAAAAGATTCTTTCAAAAGGTTATTCTAAGGAAGATATTGATGAGGTTATTGGGATGTTAGGATTAAAGTCCGGAGAGAGAAAAGAGGAGATCCAGGAATCTTTTTCTAAACTTACAAGTTCTGTTAATGCTGAAAAAAAAGAGTTTAAATGGATGAGGGTTGCAGGAGTTATAGGGTTTGTGTTTTTATTCTTAAATCTTCTTTTTTTTCTTTTTTTTCTTTTTTATGACCCCTCGAAATTTATTATTGGATCTGAGCTTGTAAATGGAATTTTTGGAGATGTTTTTTTCATTGTGTTTGTTTTTTTAATTCTTTTTTTTCTTATTGCTAGTTTGTTCTTTTTTTATGGATTTGTTAAACTTGGAGGCAGTGTAAATTCAAAATTATTAAGGTTTTCATCGTGGTTTATGATTGTTTTTGTTTTATTTTTTTTGATTTTGTTTGTAGTCAGTTTTATTATGATTGAATTTTCAATAGGTGTCAATCCTAATATTAATTCAGAGTTTCTCTCACTTGATGAAGAACAAGTCGGAGTTCTGGGTTCTTTTGGTAGGATGTTAGCAGTTCTACCTATTATAATCCTTGCTTTTGTGGTTTTGTCATGTTTTTTGTTTTTTATACTGGCTATTGTTTCAGGTAATCTGTTCAGACTCTCTTTTTTCTCAATATCTCTCTTGTTGTTTTTATCCCTGATTATGAGTGTTATTTTTACAGGAGGTTTTTCTTTTTATGAACAGGTAAGTTCAGATGAGGTTTTGCTTGCTGAAGGTAATTTTATTGATTTGTATTCTATTCTGGATTCATCTAGATTAGTTTTTGTGTTTTTTGTTTTTGTTGTGCTTTTTGGGCTTCTCTTGTTCTTTCTAGGACTGATGGTTGTTGGGGATAGGATTAAATTTTCTAGAATTGCTGGTATTTTGGGTTTTGTATTTGTAATAGCTTTTTTCTCTCTTTCTGTTATTGTTTTAATGAATCCCTCTTTTTTAATTGAAATGTTGTTTAGAGGAAGTTTTTCTGTTAATTTTTTAATCATAAACATATCGTTCAGTCTTTTAACTCTATTCATACTTTTATTCAGCTCTCTGGCTTTGATGAACTCTTCTAAGAAATTTGAGAGTGAAAATTCTAAGGAAGAAAAAAACAAAGTTTCTGATGAAGAACACAGAAAAACTGAAAATAAATATTTAGAAGATAATAAAAAAGAAGGCATTCAGTCAGATATAAAGAAATAGTGATTTTATGAGAATTATTTTTTCTGTGCGAATTTGGAAGTTGTCTTTGTATTTATCTACTTTTCCAATTACCTGAATTATCTGATTTTTTGTTAGATTTATTTTTTTATTTTGAACTAAATTTATTTCTTCGTTGCTGTCCTTTATTTTGATTATTTGAAAGTTTCTGTAGTTTTTTATTGTTTTTATTGATCCTGAGACTTTTATTTTTTTGTTTAAAAATTCCGAGTTTATTTTTTCTATTTCTACTTTTTTAGCAGGAGTATTTGATATCATTAGAAGAAGGAATATTCCTATTAAGGATATTGCAAAAGACATTTTTAATAGATTCATTCTATTTATATGTAGAAAGGTTTAATAAGGTTTTTTTCATGATTTTTTTATGGCAGGTTTAGATGCTGAAGAAAGATTTGAATTAATTAAAAGAAACACTCAGGAGATTGTTAGAGAGGATGAGCTTAAGAATTTATTGAAAAAAAACAAAGAGCCTGTTGTTTACTGGGGAACTTCGGTTACTGGAAAACCTTCTATTGCTTATTTGTTTCCTTTGTTGAAATTGAGTGATTTTGTAAAAGCAGGTTTTAAAGTCAAGGTTTTGCTGGCTGATCTGCACGGTGCTTTGGATAGAACTCCCTGGCCTGTATTAGAGCACAGATATGATTATTATAAAGAAGCAATAACTCTGATGTTTAAGATTATTGGAACAGATTTGAAAAAAATAGAATTTGTTAAAGGAAGTGAATTTCAGTTAAAACCAGAGTATAGCTATGATGTTTTAAAATTAGCAAGTATGTGTTCTATAAGGGACTGTAAAAAAGCAGCTTCTGAAGTTGTTAAATTTGGTGATAATCCTCATCTAGGAGGTTTAATTTATCCTATAATGCAGGCAATTGATGAGGTTTATCTAGATGCAGATGTCCAGTATGGAGGTTTAGATCAGAGAAAAATTCTTATGTTTGCAAGGGAAAATCTTCCTAGGATTGGTTATGATAGAAGAGTAGAGGTAATGACTCCGATGATTCCAGGATTAATAGGTAAGAAAATGAGTTCAAGTGATGAAAAAAGCAAGATTGATTTAACTGACGATGATAAAACAGTAAGGGAAAAAATAAACAAGGCAGATTGTGTTGAAGGGAATCCTGATAATGGAATAATGGCTTTTTTAAAATATGTTATAATGGTGATGAAGGAGGATAAAAAAGAAAAATTTTTAGTAGAGAGAGATGAAAAATATGGGGGGAATGTTGAATATGGAGACCATAAAGAAATTGAAAAAGATTTTGTTTCAAGGAAATTACATCCTCAGGATTTGAAATTAGCTGTTGCTAAGGAGATTAATAAAATGCTTGAGAAAGCTGATAAAAAGAAGCTTGATAAATTAGCTCAAAAAGCTTACTGAATTTTTTGATTATTGTTTTTTTAGGTATAAATCTTTAAATAGGTGTTATTTTATTTTTTGCTATGGTGAGAATAGAAAGAGGCAAAATTTCCGGAAGAGTTCTTGCAATGTTTTTAGGAAGAACATCTCAAGAGTATAGGAGTTTATATCCTAGTTTTGGTTCTGAAGGTTTTAGACCTCAGGATGATTTAGGAATTTTAACAGATAAAGAGATGATTACTGTTATGGATCTTTTTAAAATGCCTGAATTAAAAGGGATGTTTCCTGAAAAAGTTGACAGATTTGCGAATACAGGGAGTCATATTCCAAGACCAGGAGAGGTTTGGGCTGATGGTATTGGCAGAGAGGGAAGTAATGCTTATATTTATGTTGGGAAATCTGGAAGAGATGATGTTATTGTTAGTCTTGGTGGAGATAGAAATAGTTATGGAGAGGTAATGGTGGGAAGATTTTACAGTACCAGTACTGATAGGAATCTTTTGAATTATAGGATTTTTCCTAATTAGAAGTTGTTCAATCAGTATAAAACTCTAAAATATCTTTATCTTTTACAATATGTTTTAAACCTATTTTTTGTCCTGGAAATTTGCTTGAAGGTCCCCATATTTTAGCATATTTTACTTTTTTTGAATAACCATGGAGAATTTTTTCAGCCACATCTTTTACTGTTGATTCTGGGGGGAGAATCACAGGTACATTATCCTCTTTTTTTCCTGGTTGTCTGGTATAGATTCTTATAATATCAAAAGATTTGAATATTTTCTTTTTTAATTCTTCAATACTCTCTTCATTAACCGTTGAGGTTAGTACAAATTTATATCCTTTTGATTTCAGAGTTTCAGAAATTTTCCTTTTTGCATTTTCATCATGCCTGTCAATTTTATTAAATGCTATTATTCTGCTTGTTGGAAGGTCTTTTGATTTTATCTCCTTTAAAATTGACTGAATTTCATCAATTTTTTCAACAACAATTATTATCAAATCTGTATTATTAAGAATTCCTTTATCAAATCCTTCTGAAGCTATTGGAGGGAGTTCAATTAACTGGATATTGCAGTTTTCATATTTCAGTGTTCCAATTTCAGGTTTTTGTGTTGTAAAACCATAACTTGCTATTTTTGGATCAGCATTTGTTAATCTTTTTAATAAAGAGGATTTTCCAGAATTTGTTAATCCTAGAAGAACTGCCTGCATTTCCTCTTTTTTTAGTCCTTTAGTTCCTTTTGCTTTTTTAGATTCTTTTTCTTTAGTATATTTTAGTTTTGCT
>WJLK01000077.1 GCA_014728565.1 Candidatus Pacearchaeota archaeon | reverse complement strand
CAGGTGCTAATAATTATTCAGTTCAGGCAGCTGGTTTGAACTGGACAGATGTTAATTCAAGTGAAGGTTCAAATAAATGGACTGTCTGGTGTAATGATACTTCTGGAAATGAGAATAATGATACTGTATTTTTTAATAAGGCTATAGCTAGTTTAAATATATCCTTGATATATCCTAAAGGAAATATAAATGTAAACCAGTATGATTTTTTTAATGTAACTCTGAATGCAAGTTGTTTAAAGGGTAATTGTAGTGTTGTTAATGTTAGTTTAGAGGTTAATTATACTTATTCAGGAGATACTAATTTAATTTCAACAACTGCTGGAAAAACTCCATTTTACACAAATATAAGCAGTAATCCGTTTAACACATCTGAGCTAATTGCTGGAGAAAGCCAGAAAGTTAATTTCTGGATAAATGCAACAGGGGAGCTTAACTCTCAGTGGGAATTTTTTCCATATGTTAATTTAACAGAGGATTCGAGTATTAGTAATTCCACTACTAGATTTAATGTAACAATAACAGATTCAACATCACCATTAGTTAATATTGTTTATCCTTCAAATACAACTTATTATGCAAATGTAACTCAGTTGAATTATACTTATTCAGATAATCATCCTGATTCCTGTTGGTATAGCAATGATTCTGGTGCTAATAATTATTCAATACAGACAGCTGGATTGAATTTCACATTCAATAGCAGTGAGGGAAGCAATATCTGGATTGTCTGGTGCAATGACACTTCTGGAAACGAGGGTAATGATACTGTATTTTTTGAGGTAGATACAACTTTTCCTGTAGTTACTATATTTTATCCTGAAAATATAACTTATAATATAAATGTTGATACTATAAATTATACAGTAACAGATGCAACTGGATTAGATAAATGTTGGTATAGCAACGATTCAGGTGCTAATAATTATTCAGTGCAGGCAGCTGGATTGAATTTTACAAATGTCCTTAGTCAAAATGGAAGCAATATCTGGAAGGTTTATTGTAATCATTCAGGAGGTGATGGAATTCCTGATGATGTTATCTTTTACAAAGATATGGAAGCTCCTGTGATTAATATAACTTATCCAGAAAACACAACTTATATAGGAAATGTGGATGAATTAAATTATACTTATGAGGACAATACAACTGGTTATTGCTGGTATAGTAGTAATGATGGGCAGACCAATAGTTCAGCTTCTTCTTCAGAAGTGAATTTTACTAATGTTCTTACTAGTTCAGGAAGTAATAAATTAACACTTTATTGTAATGATAGTGGAGGAAATGAAAATTCAACGAATGTTATCTTTTACAGAGGAAGTCAGAGTGAAATAAATGTCTCAGGAACAAAAGACTTGAATGATGCTTATAATGATATAGATGATAATTTTGTTATGAAGTTTACAGAAGCTAGTAATCTTTATGAAATTTTTAAGCCAATGAATATTTTAGGAACTATGTATTTTGAGGGAAATTTGACAGGAGATGATGTATTTCAGGGAGGAGGTGACAGCTTATGCGAGAGGACTTTAAATAGCAGTGGATGGACAACTGTCTATCTAGAACATCCTGTAGTGGTTGATGGAGGAACTCTTATCATAGAGCCGGGAGTTATTATAAAGTTCAATGATTCTGCTTATATAAAAGTTAAAAATAATGGAATCATAAAATCTTCAGGAGTTGTTAATGAAAGTGTGGAATGCTGGATTGTATATTCTTCTGTTGATTATGATGAAGTTGGAGCCAGTATAACAGGCAGCACAGGAAGTCCTGGAAAATCAGATTATCAGTCTGCCATTATCCTGGAGAATTCTGGTTCTAATTTTTCAAAAATAGAATTTAACAAGTTTTTGCATTCAAATATAAGTCTGAATCTTTCAGTTCCAAGGCTTAATAATACTGCAATTTATGATGCAACTGGATATGGATATGGATATGGGCTTTTTAACAATCATTTTTTTAATATGACAATAGGTGTGAATCTTGCAGATTCAATAGATGTCACAAATAATTTATTTTACGCATTTGTGGATTATGGTATAAAAGTTTTGGAGGCGGTTTCTAGCAATCTCTATATAGATTCTAATACTTTTGATGGAAAATCCGGCAATGAATTTGTTGGAACAAATGCAACTGGAATTTTAGCAAATCAATCTTCAGGAACAATTTCAGTTAGTGATAATGTTTTTAGTAATCTCAAATATGCAGTGCAGAACACAAGTGAAATAAACAATAGTTATAATGCTTTTTATAATAACACTGGAAATGTTCCTAATGCAAGTCAGGATTTAAGTTCTATTGATTTAAGTGATGACCCTTATGATATGAGTTCCAGAGGAGATTATTTCTTAAAACCAGATTCATCAGCAATCGATAGCGGGAGTTCTAGTTCAGTTAGTACAGGATTAGATGAATATTATACAGGAAATTCCAATGATTCTGGAACTCTGGATATTGGATATCATTATCCTTTTGGAGCAAACATAACTAGGCAGGTTGGTATAGAGGTTTTATATCCCACAGATTTATCAGTTACAATGTATGTTACTCAGTTACAATTTTTTAATGTAACTTTTAATATAACTTGTATAAAAGGTTATTGTGGTTCTGTTGATGTAAGTTTAGATCCTGAGAACCTGCTGGAGAATGGAGATTTTGAAACTGGAGATTTAGGTAACTGGACTACAGGAGGAAACGATACTTGGATTATAAATTCAACACGGTTTTATGAAGGAAGTTATTCAGCTTCTTCAAAAGATATTGGTGATAATGAGAAGTCATGGATAAATCAGACTGTATCTATAACAAGCCAGGGGAGATTGACTTTTTGGTGGAAAGTGGATTCAGAGGAGCTTTTTGATTATCTTTGTTTTTGTGTAGATGATGAATGTGGATCTGCTGGTTGCACTTGTTCAGGGACAGGAAGTGCAATTGAAAAAATTTCTGGTGATGTTAACTGGACAAAGGTTACAAAGACAATAAGCACAGGAACTCATAATTTAATATGGTGTTATGCAAAGGATTCTTCATTAAGTGAGGGTGATGATATGGCATGGATAGATAATATAACTATTTATGATTTAGAAAAAGGTCTTATACCCTCAAATGAAGATGAATTTTATAATGAATCTGGAGATTTTTGGAATTATCGTAAAAAAATAACAATTGACAAGACAAGAATTGATGAAAATCTGACAGACTTTCCATTGTATGTTTATTTTAATGATTCTGACATAGGAGCTAATGCAAAATCTAGTGGTTATGATATAAGATTTACAAAAGATGATGGTTATACTTCAATTCCTTATGAGAGAGAGTATTTTAATATTAGCAATGGATATGCAGTTGGGCATTACTGGGTTAAAACTAATCTTTCTAGTAGTTCAGATACTGAAATTTATATTTATTATGGTAAGAGTGGTGCAAGTGATGGTGATAATAGAAGCCAGGTGTGGACAAATGGGTATCTTGGTGTCTATCATATGAGTGATGCTGATTCTAATGCTGATAGTATAAATGATTCAACTTCTAATAATGAACATGGAGCAAAGCAGGATGCAAATGAGCCTGTTGAAGTTGGTGGAAAGATCAATTATGCGCAGGATTTTGATTGTATTGATGATTATGTTAATTTGACATTGCTTTTAAACATGACTGAGGGAAATATAACTGTTTCAGCATGGTTTAATGCAAATAGTTTTAGTGATACAGATTATGACCAGATATTTGACAGCAGAGCTTCAGGTTTTGTATGTCCTATAAGACTGGGAGCTTATCAGGGAACTCTAAGAGCACAAGCAGAAGTTTCTTCACCATCAAATTTTGTAGGTTATGTTGAACTTGCAAATAATCCAATAGAGGATTGGTATTATGCAGTAGCAATGTGGGACAGAGATGATAGCAAGGTTAAAGGATATTTTAATGGGGATTATAAAGGTGCGAGTTCTACATTTTCAGGAAACAGCACTTCTGCTATACAGAGTATTGGTAAGGATCCTTCTTATGCAAATGAGGAGTTCAATGGAACCATTGATGAGGTAAGAGTTTCAAATGTAAAAAGAAGTGCATCATGGATAAAGTTTGAGTTTTATAATATTAATAAAACTGATAGTGAGATAAGTTTTGATAGCGAGGAAGTTTATTCAAGGACACCTTTTTACACTAATGTCAGTAATCCATTCACAACAGCTAAGTTAAGTGAAAATGAAAGTGAGACTGTGGTTTTTTGGGTAAATGCTACTGGTGAGAAAAATTCTACCTGGAAATTTTTTGGTTATGCTAATCTGACAATGGATGGAAGTGTAAGCAATATAACAGATAAGTGGAATGTTACAATTGAGGATAATACTGATCCTGTTGTCCATAATGTTTCAGTAGATCCTGTTTTTACTGGTTTAGGACAGTTGATAAATATAACTGCAAATGTTAGTGATGAGAATAATGTTAGTTCAGTTTGGATGGGATTAACCCCGACAGGTGAGAGCCAGGTTAATTATACTTTAAGTAATTATACTTATGAAATGTGGTATAATAATAGTTATAGAGGTTGGTATAATGGAACTTATTCAGTTATAGTTTATGCAAATGACACTAGTGATAATATTGGAAGTAATTCTTCACAAAGTTTTCAGGTTTATAATGATAATATAACCGTTCAGATAAAAACCTTACAAGATTCTTATATAGATGGTGAAATTATTAATCTAACAGATAATGCTGTAGCTGATGAAAACCAGTCAAAAATAATGAATAATGATACTTATAATATTTCATTTTATCTATTGATGAAAACACAATCCCTTACTGGAGGTTCGTGGATTGATGAGGACATAGTGATTAATGATAGTTCTAGTGGAACTTTAAGAACATTGGAGGTTAATATTGATCTAACAAGACTTGATGAAATATGGAATCCAGAGAATTATAATTCCAGTAATTTATCTAATGGAAAAATTAAGTACAGAGTTTATGTTGCTCTTCAGGGTGCTGATGGCAATATTTTAACAAATAGTTCTGGAACCCAGTTACTAGATACTTATAATTTTACTCTTCCTAACATTAGCATAACACAGGTAGTTTCAATAAATGAATCTGATGTTACAGGAGGACAGGTTGTAAGAGGAGAAAATGTAACTATAAATGCCACAATAGTCAATGCAACTATTGTTGATAGTGTATGGGTGAAATTCTGGGACACTGTAATAGGAGGAAGCATTTTATGGCAGGGCTTCCTTAATTTTATTTCAGGTAATTTATGGAGTGTTACTGTTGAGACAAACTGGACCTGGCCTCTTGGACAGATAAATTACACTGTTTATGCAAATGACACTCTTGGACAGGAGGTTAATGAAAGTGGGAATTTTACAATAGTGTCTCCAAATACAGGGCCTAATGACCCAACAGTCAGTATCAACAGCACAGATGGAAGTAATCAGACTCTTCAGGATTTGAATTGTTATTCAACAATAAGTGACAGTGATAATGATAAGCTGAATGTCACAATTAGATGGTATAGAAATGGAACTCTTAATCTTACTATAGAGTATAATGATAGTTATGATAGTACAGGAGGATATAGTTTTAATGCTGTTTTAGAATCAGAGAATACAACCAAGCATGAGAACTGGAGTTGTTCTATGAGACTTTATGATGGTCAGGAATGGAGTGGTTGGGGAAATTCCTCTAATCTAACTATATTAAATACTCCTCCTGTTGTTACTCTGGATTATCATTTGAATGGTGCTGAGACCACAAATCGGACTCCTGAATTTAACTGGACTGGAACAGACGATGATAGTGATAACTTAGAATATGAAATAAATATAACAGGATGGCATACTGGTGGAGCAAGTGTTCCTAAATGTGATGATTATCAAAATAAAGATAGTTTAGGAAGTAATGATTATTATATTCCTTTAGAGTATATTAAATGTCTGATTGACCATCAAAGATATATTAACTGGACTGTAAGAGCTCATGATGGAGAGGAATATGGAAGCTGGGCAGATTCAAGAAACCTTTCAATAAAATCTCTCATTACAATTACACTTAATGTTTCACAGATTAGTTTTGGAGAGCTATATCCTACTAATACCTCTAATACCACTGAAGATAGTCCTTATCCATTTGTTCTGGAAAATGACGGAAATACTGAACTGAATATTTCAGTTAATTTTACTGATTTATGGAATCAAATTAGTAATCCAAGCAGGTATTTTCAGTTTAAAATCAGAAACAGGACTGCTGGATGTTTTGTTACTGATGATACTAACATGAGCTGGGCAAATGCAACAGCTCCTGGAATAACAACTCATGCTATTACTAGATTAAATTTTACAGGAAGTTATCAAACTGGATGTAGTAATTCCTCAATTGATATTCTGGTGGAAGTACCAGAAGATGAAGCAGTAGGCAATAAGTCATCAATTGTCACTTTTGTTTCATCATTTGCAGAACCTGCTTAAAATGAAAAACAAAAAAATAAAACACTTGCATATAATCTTAGCTCAGGCTTTATTTTTAATAATTACTTTTAGCTTTGTTTTTGTATTTTATCCAAGAACAGATGTAAGTATTAGTGGTAATTTTGTTAAATTTGATTCTGTTAATTCAGATATAATTATAATTTCTGAAAATTCTGATTTTTCAAATCCTAGTTATATTGATTTAAAGAAACTGAATAATATCTCTTTTTCACTTAAACCTGGATCTTACTACTGGAAACCTTCTAATGGTATTATTGAGGGTTTTACTAATAAATTCATAATTAAATCAGAAGTAGGACTTGGTATTGAAAGAGATGAAAATACAAGTCTGGTTAATATAGGTAATGTTAAAGTCAATGTTACAAAAAATAAAGAGGGTGTGATGGTTGGAAGGATTATACTAGAGCCAGAGGAATCTGAAAAAATTGAGGATAAGGGAGAGTATACTGCAAGACAGGAGAATTAAAATGAAAAAACAGATAACTAAATTGAATGTTTTGACAATCTTATTTATTGTTTTGCTGGCTGTGCCTTTTGCAAGTTCACTGGGAATTACTCCAGGCAGGACTGTTATAGATTATGAATCTGGCCTAGAAAAAGATATTTCATTTTCAGTTTTAAATAATGAAAAAAAGAACATGAAAGTTTTGCTTACTGTAAGTGGTGATTTAAATGAAAGCATAACTCTTTATGATAATTTAATTGAGTTTAAACCTGGTGATGAAAGCAAGTCTTTTAAATATAAAATTAAACTTCCTGACAGTCTTTCTAATAAACCTGGTTTGCATACTGCTGATATTGTTGCTTTAGAGGTTCCAGAAGCAAATGCAGAAGGAGCTTTTGTAGGAGCAACAGTTGCTGTTGTCTCTCAGGTTCATGTTAATGTTCCTTGTGCTGGAAAATGCATTGATGCTGAATTAGATGTTCTTGATGCTCAGTCAAATGGAAGTGCAAGTTTTATAGTCACTGTAATAAACAGAGGTAAACTTGGCATAGGCGATGTAAGAGCTGTTATTGATATATACACTCCTCTGAATGAAAAAGTTAAAACTATTGAGACGGATTATAGGTCTTTAGAAGCAGGAAAAAGCACTGCTCTTACTGGAAAATGGAAGGTTGAGGTTCCTTCAGGAAATTATCTTGCTAAAGTAACTGTTTTTTATGATGGAGAGAGCCAGAGTTTTGAAAAACAATTTGTAGTTGGAGATGAAATTCTGAGTATAGAAAGTATTTTAGTTAATAATTTTAGGCTAGGTGAAATAGCAAAATTGCAGATTTTAGTTGAGAATAAATGGAATAAGGATTTGAAGAGTGTTTTTGCTAATCTGATTGTCTATAATGAGGATAATCAGGTTATGACTGATATTAAATCTGCAAGCGAGGATATACCTTCTCTGACTAAAAAAGAGCTAATAGCTTACTGGGATACAGTTGGTGTTAATGTTGGAGAGTACAGTGGGAAATTAATGGTCAGGTATGATGGAAAATCAACGGATAAGAATTTAGTATTAAAGGTTAATGAGGATAGTCTTGATGTTTTTGGAGTAGGGTATGCAGTAAGACCTCAGGGAACTAAAGGAGTGAATATCACTTTTATTTTAATAGTTCTTGTTGTTATATTACTTGTTGTTAATTTAGCATGGTTTATATTTTTCAGGAGGATGATGGGTAAAAAGAAGTAGTTTTTATTGTATCATTGAAAAACAAATAATTTTTTAAAAATAAAAGTTATAGGAAATTATGGAAAATGACAAGAATAGCAGAGTTTTTGGATTTTTTAAAAAAATATGTAATGACTTAATATTCAAAGGATTTTATGAACCTGAAATAGAGATATCTGATTTAAAAAATTTTCTTTATAATAACAATCTTAATCTTAGTCTAATTACTCAGAGAAATTTTGTCAAGATTTGTTATTTGAATCTTAAAGAAAAAAATGTAAATATTGGTTCAGATGCAGTAAGAGGATTGATTAATCATGCTATTAAGGAGAGATACCTCTTTAGATGGGGAGATGAAAATATGTTTATTGTCACCAGAGAATTTCTTGATTATATTAATTCTCTGGAGAATCCTGTTATAAGATTTGATGTTGAAGATTTTGAATTTCATGAAATTGAGACAAAAAAAATAAGATGTCCTTATTGTTACAGCCAGACGAGGTTTCCTGGTGAAGAGGGAGTTTATGAGGTAGCTTGTGATAACTGCAGTGAGAAGTTTAGAGTAACAACAGGAGTTATTAGAAATATTGAAAAAGATCCAAATTTAAAAAATTCAATTTCAGTTAATCTTTTTGTAGGTGATAAAAACAGGATAGTTGATTTTAACACAGATTCAGATGTTTTTTTAAATAGCAAGGATAAAATTTCCTTTATTTATAAAAAAGGATGGCTCTATGAGAATTATTCTGATGTTCCTAATGAGATTGTTAATCTAACTGAGGGACAGATATATGTTTTGTGAATATTCCCAAAAACTTTAAATACCTAAAAAACCTGTATATACACAGGATATACCTGGTTTATTCTTGAAAACAAAAAACTTTAAAAAGTCTTGTATATATATAATTTATACAAAGTATATACAAAAAAGAGGAAAATAATGAAAAGAAAGTTTGATGCTAAGCTTAGGAAAGTAGGGAATTCTTATGTTGTTACAATACCTAAAGATACAATTGACAGATTTAAGTTAGATGAGGGTGATTTTATTGCCCTTAGTTTTGATTCTGAGGAAGTTAAAAAAAAGGAGGAAAAAGATGACAAGGAATAGTGTTTTTATCCTGTTATTTCTGTTGGCAATATTTTTATTTTTTAGTTTTATATCTGCTGTTCCTCAGGGTGTTGACTCTATAAATGTAACTGCTAATGAAACTAAATCTGATGTTTCAGGAAAAAAAATAAATATTTCTGGAGGATATATTGCAACCTTAAATTTGACTACAACTACAAAAAATACTCACTGGAAAGCATTTGTTGGATGGATTAGTGGTTCATTTACTTTAGATGATCAGTCAGGTTCAACAATATTTGATTGGGGAATGAGTTCAGTTACTGGAAGAGTTTTTGCAACTAAAAATTCAACTACTCCTACATGGACAAGTATAGAGTGTGCTGATATAAATGATCTTAATGACGAGAATGATTATTTTAATCATACAAGTGCTAATGATAATCTTAATGTGACTTTTAATTTAACAGGAACTCATGAATCTTTTTATGTTGGAACAGAACCTATAACTGAAGATGACTGTCCGACTTTGAATACTTATACAAATAATCAGAGTGATGATGATTACTGGGAGGAAGTTGCTTTGCATGATGGTTCAGATATTATTTATGCAGCACTTTCAGAGCAAAGCGAGGTTGGTTTTGATGGAAATAATTATGATTTTCAGATGATTGTTCCTGAAGATGCAACTCCTGGATCAAGTACAAGAACTGCTTATTATCTGTATATAGAGCTTGATTAAAATTTAGATTCTTAATATGGAAACTGAAGTTGAAAGAGTATTAAAGTCTCTAGGATTTAGTAAAAATGAGATTGTTGTTTATCTGGATTTATTGAAATATAATAATTCAACTGCTTCTGATATATCAAAGAGAACAAAACTTCATAGAACCAATGTTTATGATGTGCTTAGACCTCTTGAAAATAGAGGCATTATAACAAAAAATTTAGGTGAGAAAAAGAGTGTTTTTAATGCAATTGGACCTAAGGCTATTATTAATTATCTGAAACAAAAAGAAAAAGAATTTAAGGATATTATTCCCTCTCTTGAAAAATTAAATATAAAAAGAGAGTATGAATCTGAAATTGCTGCTATCTCCTATGGTTTGCCTGGAATGAAAAAGTGTTTCAGAAATATCATGAATGAATTAGATGAGATAATGCTTTTTAATGTTCCGAATAATCTTTTTCAGATACTTGGGGAGGATTTTTTTACTGAGTTTCATAAATGGAGAGTTGAAAAAAAAGTTTTTACAAGGGTTATTTTTGCTTGCAGATGTCAGAGATTAGAGATTGTTAAAAAAATGCCTTATATAGGGGCTAAGTGCATGCCTGGGGCTCATGAATCTTACTGTCCTTTTGCTGTTTGTGGGAAACATGTGTTTTTTTTGCTTCTTACTAAACCTGTTACAGTAATTGATATTAGTAGTTCAAAAATAGCTGAAACTTTTAAGAATAATTTTGATTTTATATGGAATCAGCTTTGATGTTGTATTAAAAGATACAGCAATTATTTTTAAAATTAAGGTTATTGGTATTTTATTGAGAGGCCTCTATTCTTTCTTTTGAGAGAAGACCTTTCCTTTGCATGTTGGCTTTGGGGTGGCCAACATGTTTTTTAAATGAGAAGAAATCTACATCCTTTAGGATGTAGTCATAATATATTTATTTCTAGAATTATTATTCAAAGAGAGTTAGACTATAACTCTCTAAGAATCTTTAGACATAGTTAGAACTGGCTCATTCTAAATAAATCTTT
>WJLK01000076.1 GCA_014728565.1 Candidatus Pacearchaeota archaeon | reverse complement strand
TTCTTAACACCTTTCAAAATTGGTAGTACCATCGTGACGTACCTCTTTTGATATTCAGAAGTGGTGATGGTACTACTATTTTTCGGTTTATGAATTGAGAACTCTTAATTCATTTATAAAGGATTTTCGGAAACTCAAGTACCATAAAAAGCTTTATTAACCATATTTTCCTTTTTCAAGTAAATTCTAAAAAATTCAAAAAAGAGTGAAAATGGTAAGAATAAAAAAAGAAAAATTACTTATTCAACCAGAACATATAAAACCCTCAACAGAGGATTTCGAGGTTCTTGGAGTTTTAAATCCAGCAGCAGTAAGACTTCCTGATAATAAAATAATGCTATATCTAAGAGTTATTGAAAAATTAAAAACCACAGAGGATAAAAAATATCTCTACTCCCCAAGAATGATTGGAAAAAAGAAATTCAAAGTAAAAATTGATAAAATAGATAAGAAAAAAGTAAAAGAATACACTGACCTTGATATGATTTTTGAAGATGGAACAAAAAGACTTACTTTTATATCCCATTTAAGAAGAGCTATTGTTGATGAATCTGGTTTTAATCTTCTTTCCTTAGAACAGGTTCCTGGATTTTATGGAATAGCTAGTGATAGTGAACTAGGAGTTGAAGATGCAAGAATAACAAAAATCAACAACAGATATATAATGACTTATGTAAGCCTCACAAGAGACCATAATATTGCAACAAGTCTGGCTATATCAAAGGATTGTATGAACTGGGAGAGGCAGGGAATTATTTTCGGAGAACAAGACAAGGATGTTGTTATTTTTCCTGAAAAAATCAAAGGAAAATATGTTGCGTTTGACAGACCAGAGGGAAACTTCCAGTTTACAACTGCTCATATCTGGATTGCTTATTCCAGAGACCTAAAATCCTGGGGGAACTTAAAATCAGTTCCATGCATTTACAAAGAAAAAGGAGTATGTCCAAGAAATGGAGCAGGACCTCCTCCAATCAAGACAAAAAAAGGCTGGCTTCTGCTATATCATGTAGTCTCACTTTCTGATAAAATAACAAGAACAAGACACCTAAAAAAAGAACCTCATGATAATATAATTAAAAAAATAATTGGAATTAGAAAAACAAAAATATGCTATGAAAAAACCATAGATAAAATAACTACCTATGGTGTTGGAGCTGCTCTGTTTGATTTAAAAAATCCTGAAAGAATAATTGCAAAATCTCCTTCCATGATAATAAAACCAAAAAAATCCTATGAAATCGGAACTTTTGAAAATAAGGAAGTTGTCTTTCCAAGTGGACTTGTCATAGATAAAAACAACAAAGACATTCTTATTTATTCAGGAGGAGGAGATCAAGTAACAACTGTTAAAAAAATTTCCCTTGCTAATATAATAAAAAGTTTGAGGTATGTTAAATAATAATCATCTTTCCATACCTAAAAAAACAGGAACTCTCTCAATACCTTCCAGAGCATATGCAAATGCTCTTGTAGAACCATCATCAATATCATAATCAAAAAAATCACACCTAATTCCTTTTGACCAGTTTGCATTATAATCACTTCTTACTGGATTTCCTTGATATACAATTAATGGAAAATGTTCTATTAAAAAATCTGTAAGCTCTCTCATTGAATCAATTTTTTCACCTAATGCCTGAGGAACACTACAAACACCCCTAATAATATCCCCGCCTCTAACTCTTCTTATCAATTCAGCAGTATCAATTACATTTCAAGTAGTAAGTCTTACATTCAAACCCTGCATTTCAGGCCAGACACCCATTTTAGAAAGTTCAACTTCTTTTTTATACCACTCTCTTGATTCAAACCAATTCAATCTTGGTTTCCATGTTATTAAACTTCTAAGATGTTCATCTGTTAAACTTTCATAAGCTGCTCTAACTCTCTTATACTTTTCAGTTAATCTATCAATTCCAATCTCTCTATGTCCAGAAGCAGGTTCTTTAAATGCATCAGCTATTACAAATTCAAGTGCAACATTCCTGAATGATTTTTGTATCATCAGAGATACAGCAAGAAACAGTTTTTAAATTTTTGGAAGTTTCTTTTTTAATTCTATAGCATCTATCTTATAAGCTCTGACAAAACTATCATTAGGATGAGCATACAAGACACCAGAATTTTTACCTGTCTGTACAAACTCACTAGCAAAAGTAATTGTTCTTGCATCAGGATCCTCAAAAAGAGGTCTTTTTGCAACCCATGGAATCTCACCTGTAACTGGATTAAACAAGAATAACCCTGGTCTGAATTTTCCATAGACATATTTTCCTTTTATCCTTTTATCTTTTTCTCTTCCATTCATAACACCAACATAATGCCTATGGTTAATAAAACTCTTAGGAAAAATTCTAACAGGAGAGCCATACCCCTTACACCAGGAATAATTACTCCTAGAAGGCTCAAATGCAATTTTAAAATAATGAAATTTCTCTTTTTTCTGTTTAACAGCATAAATAAGGACAAGGCTTTTTTCATTATCACCTTTTTCAGACATAGATTCTACTAGATGAATTTTATTATCAGTTCTAAGAGGAGAAAAACAAATTTCCTTAGAGCCCCATAAATTTTTCTCAGGACCTAAAACAGGATTAGTCGCTTCTAAATCATCAAAAGTTTTTCCAAAAGCATGCCCTAAAAAAACATTGAAAAAAGGAAATTTAGCGTCTCTGTTTCTAAAAGCAATTGTAAAATAAAGATGTTTGCCTTTTTCATTGTAAACATCAGGATCCTCTATTCCAATGAAATAAAAATTTTCAGGATTTATTTTCTTGATAATTCTATCAATTCCTCTAATTTTCAAATCAGAAACTTTCTCCCAGTTAAGCAAATCTTTGCTTTTAACAATAATCAACTTGCTTTTATCAACAAAACCTGGTGTATCAACACTTCCCTCACTCTCTGTTATCTCTCTTGCAACACCATACTTCATAGAATTATTGACAGTTGATTTATCAATGCAAAGTGCCATATATCTTTTACCATCTTTCTGACTTACAGAGCCCAAGACAGGCCTGACATACATATCAACAGCAGAATTCAACCTCTTTAATTTCATATCTTATAAAAGAAAATAGTTTATTTAAATTTATTTAAATCTTTTTTCTTAAAACCGGTTGTTTAACTGTAAGTAATTCTTCCTGACCAAATCCAAGTTTCTCTCTTGTGACATCCAGCATTTTTTTAGATATAACTCTATAATCAAAATTCCTAACAGCATGTCTTCTTGCCTGTTTTCCCATTTTTTCAGCAAGTTCATCCTCTGTAAGAATTTTCAAAGCATGCTCTCTCAAGTCATTAACATCAGCCCTGTAACCAAAAACTTTTGGCTCATTAAACTTAACCAACTTTTTTCTTGAAAAACCCATGCTTGGCCATGCCCATTCCTGATTCAGAACAACCTCTTCTCCTGCTCCAGCGAGCAAACCTGTCTTATTATGGAGAATTGTCTCAGAAGGACCCATCTTATTTATACTAATTACTGGCTTGCCACAAGCCATCGCCTCAACCTGAATCATTCCAAAACCCTCTATTCTAGATGGAGCTGCATAAACATCGCACGCATTTAACATATCAACCATAAACTCCGGAGAAAACATATCATCCATGAATATAACATTATCTTCCAAACCTAACTCATTTACTAGATTCTCCTCTTTCTCTCTCCACATAGCTGAACACTCGCTTGGCCAAGATTTACAAACATACTTCCAATTTTTGAATTCCTTATTAACTTCTGCCAGAGCTCTTAACATCTCCTGAGCACCTTTAGAAGTAACATCTCCTCCGATTGTCATAATCATCTTCTCATTGTCATTAACTCCAAGCATCCTTCTCAGTTTCTTTCTGTTTAAATCATCAGAAAGAGGTCTAAACAAATCTGTGTCAACTCCAATATGAACAGGAACTATTTTACTAACATCAACTCCATCTCTTTTATAGATGCTTCTCACCCAATCACTTGTAGTAAACATCAGGTCAAGGTCATTAAAATCTTTCTGATAATTAGCAACCCATCCGTCAGCATTAAACCAGGGGACTGGTGTAACTTTATGCTTCAAAGGCTCTCTAACAATCTCAGGAACATTCCCCCAATAACCAATTCCAAAAGCAACATCAGGCTTCCAATTTTTCAGATAATTAGTTTTTTGCAAACTCTCAATGTAATGACAGGGCTTAACATTAACATTATTATTCAAAAGACCTTTGAATAACATATCGCCCTGAATACTCTGTCCATCAGCTTCAATTGGATACGCATAAAACACTAAAGCTTTCATTTTAAATATCAAATTTTAAATGCCTCTTTTCTTTTACAACACCTAAACTCAAAACTTTTCGGATTGAATCCATAAACATTTTTGATTATCTCTCTTTTCTTTACTAAACTTACTCGTTTTAAGTTTATAAAGTTATCTGAGTTTTCACGCGCAAGACAAATCTGCCCTCTCTTAACATAATCAAAAAAGAAAAGTCTCCTGCATTTCAAAATTTTTTTTCTCACCATCTCTCTTACAGCTTTATGAATCTCTCTGTGTCTCAAATGACCATACTCTCCATTGCTTCCATGAGTAAAAATAAAATCATATTTATCGTCGACAAATTTAAGAATTCTACGAATTACATCCTCTTTCTTAATTTCATTAAGATACTCGTCTTCTAAATCTGAGATGAAGCAATTAGCATTATAAATCTCACATGCCTTCTTGAATCTCGGAGCCCTGTCACGATCGTCTCTCCTGCACAAGCTTATGATTGTCAAATCCCAGCCGCTTTCAATCATCACTCCACCCATCCAGATTGTCTCGTCATCAGGATGAGCAACAATAACCAAGACTTTTCTTGGATTCTTCAGCTCCTCTTTGATTTTCATGAAACAAAAAAGTTTAAATTAGTTAAAAACCTTTTTGTTAAAACAAAAAAAGAGGATTCAATAAATTTTTTAAGATGAAAAACAACCTAAACAAAATCCTGAAAAAAGGAAGAGCCTTATTTTTAGCTTATGACCAGGGACTTGAACACGGACCAACAGATTTCAATGATGACAATGTTGATCCTAACTACATAATAGAGATTGCAAAAAAAGCAAAATTAAATGCTATGATTTTTCAAAAAGGAATTGCAGAAAAATACAGAAAGGAAATAAGAAAGAGTAATATCCCACTAATCATAAAATTAAACGGAAAAACAAATCTAGTTAAAGGAGATCCTGTCTCAAAACAATTATGCACAGTTAGAGAAGCAATCAATCTAGGAGCTGTTGCAGTTGGTTATACAATATACATTGGAAGCCAGCATGAATCAGAGATGTTCCGAGAGTTTGAAAAAATCCAGAGAGAGGCTCATAAAAACAATCTTCCTGTTATCACCTGGATTTATCCCAGAGGAAAATCAATAAAAGGAGAAAATAAAAACAAACTCATGGCTTATGCTGCAAGAACAGGACTTGAACTAGGAGCAGATATAATCAAGATAAAATATGAGGGAAATCCAAAAGAATTAGAGTGGGCAGTTGAATCTGCTGGAAAAACCAGAGTAGTAATTGCAGGAGGAATTAAAAAAGATAAAAAAGAACTTTACAAGCAGGTAAAAGAGATAATGAAAGCAGGTTGTATTGGACTTGCAATTGGAAGAAACATCTGGCAATCTAAAAATCCCCTTGAAATAAGCAATCAGTTAAAAAAATTAATATGGAATAATTAGAAAAATGATAATTATAATTAATCTGAAAACCTATCAGCAGGGCAAAGCTGTAATCAAACTAGCTAAAAAAATTCAGAAAGTTAACAACAAAATAATAATAGGAGCTCAGGCCTCTGATATCTATGAACTTGCAAAACAAACTAAACTTAAAATTTTTGCAGAGCATGTTGATCCCTATGAGCCAGGAAGATACACTGGTTTTATAATTCCAGAAGCTGTTAAAAAAGACGGAGCCATTGGAACTTTTTTAAATCACTCTGAACACAAACTTGATTTTAAAACAATTAAAAAAACATTAAAAAGATGCAAACAAATAAAACTAAAAACAGCGATTTTTGTAAAAAATCTTAAAGAGGCAAAAAAGATTGAAAAACTCAAACCAGACTATCTCATCTATGAACCTCCTGAACTTGTTGCAGGAAAAATATCTGTAAGCAATGCAAAACCTGAGATAATTGAGAAAATTGCAAAAAAATTAAAAATGAAATTCCTAGTAGGGGCTGGAATTAAAACAAAAGAAGATATTAAAACATCAAAAAAACTAGGAGCTTCTGGAATAGCTGTTTCATCAGCTATAACAAAAGCAAAAGATCCTGAAAAATCCTTAAAAAATCTCATTGAATAATTGTTTAATAATAAAACATTCAAAAAAACATATTCTTTAGAAAATACATATTCCACATTTATAATTACTTTTAAAACCAGAATATTAGTGATTTATAAATGAATATTGAAGAAATAGGAAAAACCCTGCCAGAATTAAAAGAAGTTTGGAGATTTACTTACTCAAGTTACCTAAAAAAAGGATTATGTCATCCTAATCCATACAGAATGTTAAGACATTTTCCAGGATTTGATGAATCAGAACATACTCATATTTATGTAGCTAGAAATGGAACAGCAGGCAATGGTAAGGCAGGAATCATAGGAACATTAAGCCTTACAACTGATAGTGAAAAAGGACTTCCAATTCCAGAAGAATTCTCAGGAGATTTAACAAGAATAAAACAGGAATATCCTGATTCCAGACTAGGAGTTGCCTGGAGAGCTATTCACGATGGAACAAACTCAGGAATTAGAAAACCTGATATTTTTTACAGATTAATTGACTGTGCAGTAGAAACTGGTGTTGAAAAAGGATTGGATGTTTTGTTATTTGATTATCACCCTAACCACCATAGTTTTTATAATAAGGTATTAGGATTAGAAAGAGTTTCTGAAACTGTTCAAATAGGTTCTCTTAATGAAGCAAAAGCAATTCTAGCACAGGGTCCGAGAGAAGTTATTGTTAATTACTGGGGTAGTTTCTGCAGAACACAAGGAATTTATTCTAATGTCCCTGAAACTTATCATTTAAGACCTGATATAGAACCTAAAAGAACATCTCCTAGAGGGGCATTTGATAATTTAAACATCGCCTGTGCTCCTGATAATGATTAAGATTAATTATCAGAAATCTAAAATTACCTAACAACAAAAACAGCTTTGGTTCCCCACCATTTAGAATTTATCTGATTTAAATCAAGAAAATTAACAAGTTTAAGGTTTAATTTAAAGTTCTCTGATTTTTTCATAATTAAAACACTGCAGTCTTTTCCCCACTTGCCTTTTTTAATCTTGATATTACTAAATCTTCTAATATAATTCCTAAAAAGAACTATCTTATTATTATCCCAGATTTCAAACAAGTTTTGATATTCAGCAGGATGCTTTCTTTTTATTTCCTGTATTTCAATAACAGCTTTTCCTGTTTTAGTTAGCAGCCTATTAACCTCTTCTAGAAATTTAGCTTTATCAGAAATATACTGAACAGATGCCTGTGAAAAAATAAAATCAAAACTTGAAGATTTAAAATTAATTTTTTTCCCAGCATCCATAATATAAATTTTTGGAAGATTCTTCTTAATATCATTTTCTGGAAATATTTTATTAGCTCTTGCAAATTTTTCAACAATTTTTAAATTCCATCTTCTCTCATAATTGATTCCATAAATCTCAATCCTCTCTCCAAATTCTTTTTTCAATTCCATTAAAGCCTTTCCATATCCACAACCAATCTCTAAAATCCTGATTTTTTTCTATCAAGAAGTTTTTTAACATCCTTACTTAAATCTCCAACTCTCTCTTTTGCTAATTCCAAACCTCGATTTCTTCCAGGATTCCAAACTCTTTTTAGTTTGCCATTAATCCTATTAAAATTATACAATGCCATTTACTAAAATAAGTAAAAAAGCTTTATAAATCTATTTTATCGACGATAAAAAGCAGAAAGATTTATAAATCAGAATAACTTTGTTATAGTATAAAATCCTTATTTTTTATTTCATGTTCTTTCTCAAAAAATCTTTTATCTTTCTTTCATATTCCTCTCTTTTAAGAGAATATGCCTGACCATGGTCAGCATTTTCCACAATCCATAACTCAATATTTGGATTTGTCTTTTTAAGAATCCTTGAATTTTCAACTGATATTTGTGAGTCTTTTTCACCATGAATAACTAATATAGGAATATCTGATTTTTCAACAGCTTTAGCAGAAGATATACTTCCTGGAGTCTTACCAAAAAATATAACTGAAAGAAAATTAGTTGTAAAAACAAAAGGAAATTTTAAAGGCCCAAAAATTCTGTAAGATTGTCTAACCATTTTATCCAGACTAGCATAAGGAGAATCAGCCACTATTGCATCTACTTTTTCATCTTCCATTAACATTGCAGAAGCACTTAAAGAAAATCCATACAAAGCAACTGGATTTTCTCCATACTTCTTCCTGACAGCTCTTACAGCAGATTCAACATCAAGAGGTTCTTTATAACCAACAGTAGTTATCCGGCCGTCACTTTCTCCAAAATACCTGTGATCATAAAACAACAGGTTATAATCTGGATAAAGGAACTTTGCAACATGCAGTATATTTCCTTTATCAAAGGGGTATCCATGGCCTATTATAACAGTTCCGTTTGCTTTTTTAGAATCAATCAACCATCCTCTTATCTCAAGTCCGTCATCAGTGGTGAAACTAATCCTTCTGTAATCCATTCCATAATCATCAGGAGTAGCATCATCATAAAATCTAGGAGGATGTATACTTACAATAAAATTAAAAAGAGATATAATTAATACCATTGCAACAATAATAATCAAAACCAATACTACTTTATTTGAAACTATATTCTGAATCATCTTCTTTTTTTTCATTTTATAATATGTTAAGGAATGTTTATTAATTTTCTTAATTTAAAAACTTAAATCTCCTCATCCCACAATTTTTTCAATATTCTTTAAAATATCACTCCCTGTCAAAGAAATTTTCTTTTTAGAGATTTCAGCAGCTTTTCCACTTATATAAGCAGCAGCACAAGATGCCTGAAAATTATCACTTCCCTGAGCTAATAACCCTCCAAGAATACCAGCTAGAACATCACCAGTTCCCCCAACAGTCATGTACGAATTTCCAGTTTTATTAACAGCTGTTTTTCTACTGTCTGAAATGATATCTACAGGGCCTTTAAGAAGAATTGTTGTATTAAATTTTTTTGCAGCCTTCTGAACCTGTTTAATTCTCTCCTTCATATCTCTACTTGCTGTTACTCCTGCAAATGCTCTGAATTCTCCTGCATGAGGAGTTATAACAAAATCCTCTAAATTTAATTTTTTATCAATTGCAGAAATTGCATCTGCATCAATAACACCAGGAAGATGAATCTTTTTTAAATAAGCTCTTACAGTATTTATTGTACTCCTGGTTTTTCCAAGACCTCCTCCCATAACAAAAGCATTTTTATCTTCTGATTCTTTTAAAAGAACCTTTAAATGTCTTGATGACAAAGAATCTCCAGAAAGAGGATATGTTATTAAATCATGTGAAAAACCAGCTACAATATCAGCAGCTCTTTCTGGAGCAACAACCTCAACAATATCAACACCTGTTTTCAAACTTGCAAGAGCAGCCAGAGCATTAAGAGCAGGGGCACCTGTATATTTTTTTGATCCTCCTATAATAACCAGTTTACCAAAATCACCCTTCTTACTGTCCTTATCTCTTTTTTTATAGATTTTTTTAATAATTGACTTTCTAATAATCATTATAATAAAAACAAATGCAATTATTAAAAACTATCCCAGAATACAGCAAATAACAAAATTTTTAAAATATCTGTATCTATTGAAAATATGGTATACCCTATTTTAGTAATGGCTGCTATTATTGAAAGAAATAACAAATTTTTAATTACACAAAGAGAGAAAAACATGCATAATGCCTTAAGATGGGAATTTCCAGGAGGAAAAGTTGATTTTGGAGAAGATCCTAGATACTCTCTGGAAAGAGAGATAAAAGAAGAACTTGATATTGAAATTCAGGCAGAAAATATTTTTGAATTATCATCTCATGTTTATGATAAAGAAAAACACATAGTACTATTAGCCTGCCTCTGCAAATTTAAATCAGGAAAAATTAAAAACCATGGAATTAATGATTATAAATGGGTAACTCCCAAAGAAATGATAGATTATGACATCACAGAAGCTGACCTGCCTTTTGTAAAAAAATTAATTGAGATGAAGGAAAATGGCAAAACCAAGAATAAAACTTGTATTTTTTGATATGGACGGAACTATTTTTAATAATGGACTTAAAGATTCATTTGGAAACACAGCTCCAAGTACATGGACAGTACTTGCAAGACATCTGGGAAAACAAGCCCTAGAAGAAGAAGAACAAACAAAAATAAAATGGACCAACAAGGAGTACAAAGGTTACTTAGATTGGATGGATGATACTATAAAAATACATAAAAAATATGGTCTAACAAAAGATTTCTTTTTCAAAGTTATTAACTCTATACCTTATTTTGATGGTGTTAAGGAAACAATGGAAATCCTAAAAAAAAATAATATAACCTTATGCATGATAAGTGGAAGTTTCAAGGAAATGGCTAACAGGGCTATAGAAGATTCTGGATTCAGGCATGTTTTTGCAGCATGTGAATACTTCTGGGATGAAAATAATAAATTAAAAGAGTGGAATCTTCTTCCATGTGATTATGAGGGCAAGGTTGATTTCATGAGACTTGTGATGTTGGAGCATGGTCTGGGAAAAAATGAATGTGCATTTGTGGGTGATGGAAGAAATGACATACCTCTTGCACAAGTTGTGGGAACAAGTATATGCTTTAATGGTGCAAAAGAGCTACAAGCTGTCTGCACTTACAGTGTTAATCAGGAACCTGGAAAAGAGGATTTCAGAGCTGTTCTTCCTTATCTGGGAATAAATTAAAAAATCAAACAGATACCTTCTTGTTTTGCAAAATTATCTCATCAAAAAGCTCTACTAATTTTTTAACAAAATTATTCTCAAGATTTAATTTAAATAATTTAGCATTTCCTATTTCTCTTGTAAGAACTATAATCTTATTTTTTACTAAATCATCAAAAATCCTAAACAAAGTTGTCCTTCCTATCTCTGCTCCTTCAGCAATATCACTTATACTATAATCCAGCTCTCTCCCTTCTATTAAAAATTCCAACACCCTTATTTTAGGAGTGTCTCCAAAAGCTTTTCTAAATAAGGTTTCCATACCTTAATCAGAAAGTAAGAATTTATAAATGTTTCTATATTGGAACACTAATGTTTCAGATAAATAAGAAAGCTTAAATATTTTTAAAAGTTAGATATACAATGGATTTGAAACTTGCAATTATGAAAAGATTTCTAAGAAAATTAATTAACTTAAATATTTGGGATGGGAGACATAGAGAATTAAAAAACTTGCAAAAATCATTACCTGCACATCTAAGAGGAAGTAAAGAAGCTAAAAAAGCAATAAAAGAATTAATAAATAGAGGATTCTTAAATATTAAACAGTCTACTGGAGAAAAGAATGTCTCTCTTAATAGTCATAGACAAAAGAGATTTTTAAATTTTTAGAAGATTAAAATGCACGAAGAATCATTTATTAATGCAATTTTAGAACCTATTGAAAATAAGGATAATGTAGAAGCATTGGAACTTGAAATAGGTGAACTTGTTGGAATTGAACCTAAACACCTTAAAAAACATCTTTCAAAAAGAGTCAGCTGGAATATTATTATCAAGAAAAAACCATCAAAAATAAGATGTATCTGTGGTTATGAAGGACCTGCAAGAATAAGAGAGAGACTCCATGACATTGTTATTTTTGACTGCCCTAAATGTGGATTACAGAGTCCAGAAATAATAGAAGGAAAAGATATTAAAATAATAAAAGTTATTTATAAGTAAGAATGTGCTTTGCAATACCTGGAAAAGTAGTTGAAATCAATAATGAAGATGTGACTGTAGATTATCAGATAGAAAAAAGAAAAGTTAAAAATTTCTTGCAATTAAAAATAGGGGATTACGTCATTGTACAGGGAGGATTTGTAATAAAAAAAATACCAGAAAAAGAAGCTCTTGAAGCTTTAGAACTCATAACTGAAAACTAACTATTTAAAATGACTAATGAAATTCCTGAGAATCACTTTTTCAAATATGCTTTTCCATGCTCTCATATTCTTTTAGAGAGTAATAAGATAACAAAAAAGGAATTTGAAGACCTGAAAAATAAATTCCTTAATAAAAAAAATCCTGACAAAAAATCATTAGAAAGAATTTTCCCAGCTGCTTTTAGAAGAATAAAAAAACTTGCTGAAAAACTAGGAAGACACTACTGGGATTATGAAGTAATAAAACAATACTGGGAAAAAGAACATAACAGATTAATTAACAATGATGAAGATGGTTATGGAAAACAACCTGAAAGTTTCAAAGACTTATGTAAAATCACAACTGCTAAAATCATAGATAAAAAACAAAACTTACTGATTGTAGAATACAATAACAAAAAAAGAATAGTCTTTGATAATCTTATAAAATCTGTTAATATAGGTGACAGAGTTAAGATTCACTATGCTTATGCTATTGAAAAAATATAAAAACTAACTTGATTTTAATATAAAATGGCCTATGAATCATCAGTTTTAGCTTCTGAAAAAAGAATTCTAGTTCCAACAGCACCTGCTGGGTTATTTTTTGATTTTGCATTTCCTGCTTATGGAAAATGTCAGGGACATAATCCTCAGGAAAAAGCAAGATTAGGAAGGATGTATCTTGCAGGAGAATCACCTAGTATGCAGGAACTTGCAGAATTATTTCCAGTAGGTGTTTTAAGTTTAAGATATTTTGCAGGAAATCCTTATATGTCTCTAGAAGACATCACTCTCCAACATGTAGCAGATTATGTTCTTCATGGACATAATCAGATGATTGACAGTGGTAAAATGAGAGTTCATAGATTTAGTCAGAGAGGAGATAGAGATTTCTGCAGAGTAAGACAGGCCAGAGTTTTTCAGAAAGTAGTTCCAGCTCCGCAACTAATGGTTAAATATGATGATTCTGATATTGTAAAATTTGTAAAGTCACACAGAACTCCTGATGCTTCTTCTGGAGATTATGTTCATACTCACAGGGGATACACTTTAATAATTCCTGATATTTCTTAAATAAATAATGTCTATAAAAATACTTTGCTTAGGAAATGAATTCATTAAACAAGATAGTTCTGCAAAAAAAATATCAGAAAAACTAAAAAAACAAGATCTGGAGATTATTAATATAAAGGACAGTTTTGAATTAGTAGATTATTTGCAAGATAAAGATGATTTTATTATCCTAGATGTTGTTGAAAACCTCAAACAACCAACTCTTTTATCATTAAAAGACCTAAAGCAAAACAAAATACTGACTGCTCATGATTTTGATGCTGGATTTTTTTTACAACTAATAAAAAAACCAGTAAAAATAATTGGAATACCGCAAAAATACAATTCAAAAATAAAAAACAAGATAATTAAATTAATCAATAAAAAAACCTAAGAATTATGACATCCTCTCCACACTAAAGTGTGGAGTTTCCGTGATGTGATTCCTGATTCTCTATATAACTTCTAACAATTTCTTCTTGAACTAATCCTACTGAAGATGCAAATTTTCCCCTGCTCCACAGATGTCCCTTAGGATAC
>WJLK01000075.1 GCA_014728565.1 Candidatus Pacearchaeota archaeon | reverse complement strand
TCTTAAGAAGATTTCGCTAATTATTTCTTCTCATCTTTTTCCATTCTCTTTAAAAAATTTTCAATGAACTTCTTGTTCTTATCACTGTTAATGACTTTTTTTAATTCATAAAACTCACCTTTTTTCTCAGCTCTTACCTCAGACATTCCAGATTCATAAATATCCTTTGAAACAAGAACCTGTTTTTCAGAATTAGATGCAAGTTTTTTAATACCTGTTAAAAAATCTCCAAGAGCTGTGAACCTTAGTTTCCCATGCTCTATCTTATTTATAATATCTCCTCTTCCTACTGCAATTCCATAATCAATCTTTTCTTCAGATTTTGTATTATGAGCATCAAGCATCATTTTTATTTTTTCAGCAACTTTTGCAGCTTCAGAATCATTTTTAAATGATTTTGTTCCTAGTGGAGAGAAAATTATATAGATATAATCTCCCTGCTCATAAACTGCTCCTTTTTTCTCATACACTGGTTCCATTGCCTTTTCTAGACTTTTTTTAGATGACTTTTCTATTTTATTTTTAATTTTCAGAGCAATTATAGATGCCCTGCTTCTCTCACCTTTTAAAACATGGGTATGCTGTGCCTCAGTAGGCATTTCAGTTTTTTTTGCAAAACCAATTTTTTTTACATCAGCTTCCCTTATAACTTTTCCCTGCTCATCATGTTTTATAGTATTAGTTTTTTTCTTAAATGAGAACTTTCCTTTAAAAGGATAGGCAAAGGATTTTTTCTTGAATATATTTCTTGATAAAAAAAGTATTACAGCAATTAATATAAGAATAATGAAAATCCATATCATAGGAGTCTTTAGATTTAGTGAATTCTCACTAACTGTCTTTACACCTGCAGAATATCCTGTTAAGAAAATACCCTCCTCAGAGACTTCTTTTTCACCATCACTTATTCTGATGTTATACTCCTCATTAGCCCCTGTGAGTTTAAACTCCCGACTCTCTCCTAGATTAAGATTAAGCTTCTTGACATAAGGCTTACCATTTAATTCAATCTGAATATCCTTTTTATAGGGAATATTGCCTATATTTGTTACTACAAGGCTCTTGTTCATTATATCAAAACTTGCAATCTGTTTACTATTTATATAGAATTTTTTAACAGCACTAACACCCTCACTAGAAACTTCTATTTCATAATAACCTGAACTCATATTAGCAGGAATTTTATAAATGAAAGTATCTTTTGAATTTGATATCTGTTCAAAAACCCTGTTGGAATTTTCATCCCTTATTATAACTGAAACTTCATCATTTATCTGAAGCCCTGTCTGATCCATTAAAAGAGGTTTGAAATTCAGCTCCTCTCCGGGGTCAATGTTCTGTTTACTTAATGCAATATCAACCTCATTCAATACCTGAAAAATTTCCAGGTTAGCCATTGCAACACCCTCGCTTGTTCTTCTATCTCCACTTGTTTCATATACAACAACATCAATTCTGTAATCTCCAGCAGGAATATCGTCATCTAATCTGGAACTAACTGAGAATCTTCCATTTTTAACTTTTCCATGAAAAACCCCATTATCAATCTCAGGAACCTCCTCGCTTTCATCTTCTTCACTTGTTTCATTCTCACTGGAATTAGTTTCTTCAACTTCTTCACTTGAATTAATCTCTTCACTCCCATGGTCATTTTTTAGACTTAGCAGAGGAATTTTAATCTCGACACTGCCATTTACTCCAGCACTGTTTATTCTAGTTGCCTCTCCACTTACAAGAATTTCCTCACCAGGATTTGCAAAAAAAGCTTCAGTATCTAATTTAACATCTAATCTTTTAGAAATTTCAAATTTTTTGCTTTTAATATCTTTCTCATCTCCATAATCAGCAGTGAAATAACACTCACCTCCAGCTTCCTGTATTGTAAAATAATTAAGAGGGAATTTTATATTAACAATTCCATTTTCATCAGGATAATTATTAAAGTCAATAACCTCCTCTTCATCACATACAAGATTTACCTCTAATAAATGTTCCTCTAAAAAAGGGTCAACTGTAACCTCAAGATTTATCCTATCTCCTAAATTATATGCTTCTTCTAAATCAGAAAAATAAATTCCTGCATGAACAGTGTTTATCATAAGGATACTAAAAACTATCAACATCACTATTCTTTTTTTCATAGAATATTTAACAAAATTGTGTATTTAAATTTTCTGTAATTAGAACGATTATGAAACTTTGGTCTTATTCTTGATAGAAATCTTGACTTTTTTTTATGAACCTTAGGGTTTATTTTTAATTGTTTTTTTGTTATATTCTCACTAACCTTGGGTTGTGTTTTTAATGAACCTTTTGTTGTATTCTTGGATAAAAGAAAAAATAATAGACATATTATTCCTAGAGATACAGTAAATATCACTATGTTGTCTGCTGAAGCATAGAGAATTATAAAATAAATTACTAAGCTTAAAACCAGCAAGATAAAAACAATCCATGCTAACCACCCCTTCCAGTTAATAGGAAATCCTATTCCTATTTTACTGAGTATTTTATTCTTAGATTCACTAAACCAGAACTCACTTTCATAATCAATTTTCACTCCTTTTTTTATCTTATCTAAACTTTCTATAACTTTCTTTTTTTTGAATTTTAATATAAAGACACCTGCTATTATTAAAGCTAATACAATAATAGCAATTACTATCATCCATGTTGTACTACTTCCTGACTTGCTCATCTCAGTTGCACTCCTCTGATCTGGATACTCATCATCATATCTATCAGATCTTTCTCTTGGATAAGATGTCTTGTTTTTGCTTTGAGTTTCTGAACTGCTTTCTGAATCACTTTCTCCACTGGTTTTATTTTCAGGTTCTTCAATTTCAAATATGAAGCATCTCTGGATCTCAGATGGTCTGGATGTTGATTTGCATTTATTTAAATCAGTGCATAATCTTGATTTCTTATTATTTATACAAGGTCCCCACTCAGTGCAATTCCAGTTTGGAATGCAGTCTCCAGATGTTGAACAATCCTTAAGACCTTCATCAACATTACCGTCACAATCATCATCAATCTGGTTGCATTCCTCATCAGTTGGCTGTATTCCTCCTGTGCACTCTCCCCATTTTCCATCAATACCACAATACTGAATTCCTTTAGTGCAAGGTTCAATATCAACTCCACATATCTGAGTTTCTCCTTCAAGACAAGCACACCCTTCGTCTATACTTCCATCACAGTCATCATTAATGCCATTGCACAATTCTTCACTAGCACCTTCATAAGGATAACAGGTGTTGTCTCCCCAGACACCATAAGTACAGGTTTCAAAACCAGTATTTCCTGAACAAACTCCTACTCCGCATGTTGTTGGACGAGTGAGGTTTTCATCAATCAAACCATCGCAATCATTATCCTTTGCATCACATATCTCATGAATAGGTGGTATGACATTTTCACATTCACTCCACTGACCATTAATGCATGTCTGAGTTCCTTTTTTACACTCTCCTATGTTGCTTCCACAATCCTTAGTTTCATTATTTATACAATTACAGCCTTCATCAACAGCTCCATCGCAATCATCGTCAATTTTACCATCACATTTTTCATCAGTAGCTCCCTCATAAGGATCACAAGTATCACCAACCCACTCACCATTAACACAAGTCTGAACACCCGTGTTATCTGAACATGCTCCAACTCCGCAATAAGTTTCAAGAGTTAAATCCTCATCAACATCTCCATCGCAATCATTATCCTTTCCATCACAAAATTCAGGTATTGGAAATTCACAATAAGGATTCTCACCTTCACCCTCTTCGCAAAGTTCAGAATGAAGATAAGGCCATAAATAAGTATCAGGATCACTGGTGTGACTACTGGGCATTTCTGAAGTAACATCAGTTCCGCAATCATGCCCTCTATGAGGCCTGTTATAATCTCCTTTATGAAATACATCTCCGTCATAGATATACAAACACATTGATGTCTCTGCCTCAACTTCATCAACAGTCATGCAGTCCTGCCCATAAACAGGACTTAGAAAAATCAATAATAATATGACAAGTAAAAAACCTCTTCTCATTTTACATACTAAGGAAAATAACCGAACCTCCTACAAAGATTATAACCAGTATAATTATCATAGATAAATAAATCTTCCTGTATTTTTGCTTTTCATATCCCTTTAAAATAAGATAAAATAAACATGAATAAACAACAAAACTTATTATATAAAAGAGAATTCTTGGAACAGGTACTCCAAGAACTCCTAGCACTGATTTAAATATCAATGGAAGCATTATTGTTAAACTAAAAATAAGAAATCTGAAAAACCTGATTTTAATAAAATAAGGATAGGCAAATAAAAGCCAGATTATAAAAACCATCACTAATCCAAATATAACAGATGAGATTATTCTTTTAATTTCTTTTTCATCAAATCTCTTTTTATCATTCTTTTTTTTACCTGTTTTTTTCTTTCTGCCTCTTTTCTTCATATACTATCTAGAAAATCTGTTTATAAAAGGCTTTTTATTTGAAAATTCTCTTAATTTTACAATAATCAGACCTATAATTAACTTCAAATAACACAAAAAATATAAATTCAGGAATAATTTAAGATTATTATGAAATATGATAAGCTTATTAGAGATAAAATTCCTGAAATAATCAAAAACAAAGGATTAATTCCAGTAACTCATATAGCATCAGATGAAGAATATTCTGAAAAACTTAAAGCCAAACTTCAGGAAGAGGTTGATGAATTTTTAGAGGATTCAATTCAGGAAGAACTTGCTGATATTCTCGAAGTAATTTATGCTTTATGCGATTTATATAACATTGATAAGGATAGATTAGAAAACCTAAGAAAAGAAAAAGCAGAAAAACGAGGCAGATTTAAAAATAAGATAATTCTGGATGAAACAAAAACAGTCATCAAATAAATTTATATATATTGAAAAACAAAAATATCTATGGCAGAACATCTTGTTACTCCATGGGAGGTAAAAGGAGATATTGATTATGAAAAACTTGTAAAAGAGTTTGGTGTTGAGAAAATCTCAGATAAACTTCTTGAAAGAATTCAGAAACACACTAAAGAAATTCATTTTATGTTAAGAAGAAAAGTTTTTTTCTCTCACAGAGATTTAAAATGGCTTCTTGATGAATATGAAAAAGGAAACAAATTTTTTCTTTATACTGGAAGAGCTCCATCTGGACCAATTCATCTAGGTCATCTGCTTCCATGGATAATGTGCAAATGGTTGCAGGATAAATTTGATGTTGAGATGTGGTTTCAGTTTCCAAATGAAGAGAAGTTTCTTTTTAAAAAAGAACTTAGTTTTGAAAAAGCACAAGAGGCATTAAATGAAAACATACTTGATGTCATTGCACTAGGTTTTGATCCTAAAAAAACTCATTTTCTAATTGATACAAAACATGCAGATTTATTTTATGAGCATGCATGCAAGGTTGCTAAAAAAATAACTTTTAATATGGTAAAGGCAAGTTTTGGATTAGATGACTCAACAAATATTGGGGCAATATTCTACACCTCAATGCAGGCAGTACCTGCTTTTTTACCCTCTGTTTTAAAAGGAAAAAATATTCCCTGTCTGATTCCTCTGGGAGTTGATCAGGATCCTCATTTCAGACTTACAAGAGATATAATGCCTAAACTCGGTTATTACAAACCCTCGATTATCCATAGTATGTTTCTTCCCCCTCTTTCAGGAGTTGAAGGCAAAACCTCATCTTCCTCATCTGATAAAAATGTTATTCTGACAACAGACTCTCCAAAAGAAGTCAAAAACAAAATCAACAAATATGCATTTTCAGGAGGTCAGCCAACACTTGAAGAACATAGAAAAAAAGGAGGCAATCCAGATATTGATGTTTGCTTCCAGTATCTCAGAATGCTCTTGGAGGAAGATGATAAAAAACTTGAGCAGATTTATAAAGATTATAAGTCAGGAAAACTGCTGACAGGAGAGCTAAAAAAATACACTATTGATAAAATCAATGAATTTTTAAAAAAGCATCAGGAAAAAAGAGAAAAAGCCAAGAAAAAAATTAATGATTTTATTTACAAAAAATAAAAAGAGATGTTAAAATGGAAACTTCAACTCTTTTGGTTATTGCCTACTATGTCTATCTTTTCATAGCTATTGTATATGTGGTTACAAGGAACAAAGAGACCCCCTCTACTTTTGCCTGGATTTTTTTAATTGCAGTTTTCCCTGTTCTTGGTTTTGTTCTCTATGTACTGATTGGAAGAAAAAGTCTGAGAACTTCTAAAAAACAAAAAATAAACGAGAAACATTTTGTTGGTTCAATGAAGAGAATTTTATCAGGGTTATTCAAACAACAAAAAAAGGCAATTGAACTTATAGAAAAAAGAAAAGACCTGGAATACAAGGACAAACTCTTCCAGCTTCTTTACAGAAATTCAGAATCTATTCTTACTCTGAGAAACAGAGTTAAGATACTCCGGAATGGAAGAGAAAAATTTCCAATGCTATTTAAGGATATAAAAAATGCAAAAAGATTCATTCATATGCAGTACTTCATCTGGAGATCAGATGAACTGACTGAAAAATTTAAAGAGCTTTTAATTAAAAAAGCAAAACAAGGTGTTGAAATAAGAATTCTGTATGACTGGTTTGGAAGCATGTTAATCAGCAGAAAATCTTTAAGAGAGATGAGAAGAAGTGGGATAAAAATATATCCCTATAAAGGACCTGGAGACTATACTTTTTTTCATACTCTTAATTACAGAGACCATTCTAAGATAGCTATTATTGATGGCAAAATAGGATATAATGGAGGAATGAACATGGGAAGGGAGTATCTGGATGGCTCAAAAAAATTTCCATATTGGAGAGACACTCATCTGAGGATAAAAGGAAGTTCTGCAAAGGTACTCCAGACAATCTTTGGATATGCATGGAAAGCAGCAACCAGGGAGAGTCTGTTTAAGAGAGAGTATTATCCAAGAATGGAAATAAAATCTTTTGTTCCAATTCAGATAACAAGTTCAAGAGTTGAAACTGGATGGAGTTCCATTGAACAGTTGTACTTTCAGTTAATAAACACCGCTGAAAAAAAAGTCTACATACAATCTCCTTATTTTGTTCCTAATGAGAGCATTTATACATCATTGATAACTGCAGCACTAAGTGGTCTTGATGTTAGATTGCTTATAACAGGAATTCCTGATAAAAAAATTCCTTACTGGGCAGCTTTTACTTACTTTGAGGAACTTCTAAATGCAGGAGTCAAAATCTACCATTATAAAAAAGGATTTATGCATTCTAAAACCATAAATATTGACACTGAGATATGCTCAATTGGAACAGCTAATATGGATGTAAGAAGCCTTAAATTAAATCATGAGATTAATACACTGATTTATGACAGAAAGATTTCAAAACAACTTGAAAGAGATCTTCTAAAAGATATTGAAGACTCAAAAGAATTCACTCTTAATGATTACAGGAAAATCAATCCTCTTAAAAAATTCAGGAATTCTGTTGCCAGGTTGCTTGCTCCTCTACTCTAGAAGATGTTCAAAAGGATGAGCATTAAAAGGATATCTTCCTTTAGGGTTTTCCCTCTGACTTTTTGGAAAAGGTTTATAACATTCAAAATCCCCTAAATTATTCCTCTTACTAACACTCCTGCCCTCTAAAAGTCTCTGGAATATTCTTCCACTATCATAATTATCATACCAAAAACACCTTAATAGATGATCACAATTATTATTTTCATCAAACCAGTTAAACTGCCTATCAAGAGGAATGCTCTGAAGATAAGCAGAAGCATTATCATCAGGAATAGTAGTAAAAATTCTTATCTCACCAGCAGGAGTCAAATCACTTAGTCTTGGAGCTAAATAAATTTCAATTCCTCTTGGAGTTCTTATTCTGTATTTAGTTCTGGATTTTTTTACAGGATCATCAGTTGTTGAAATAACCTTAAAAGGAAAAATTAAAAGTTTTCCTTGCTCAACCGAAGTTATTGGATTTGCAACCTCAGGAGTTGTTCTCAAAGCCCATCTGTTAACCCTGAAATATTCTCTCATAAGAAGCTGATTGAGAATTATTATTTAAGATTATGTATAAATAAATGTATTTTAAATTTAATTTTTTGATGATGTTTCCAATTATTATATCCATCCATGACCTCCCTAGATATCTTCAAAAAAGTCTTAAGTTGTTAATGATGTTTAACATATTTTAGAATTTTTTTTCTACATGATTAATGTTAATTTATATTTAGAAGATGGAAATAATCGAGCTATCTGGTATTGTTTAAATGGAATAGATACTATTGATGCAGAAGAAGATGTTCTTGATTCAGATGATACAAAAAATCAGATAACAGCAAGTTCTCGTAGAAGAATTCAGGAGGAAAATGCAAGGCAGGGAATTTTTTCACCATATGATTTAGCAGCAAGAGTTAAAAATCCAGAAAAGTATAGCTCTGATA
>WJLK01000074.1 GCA_014728565.1 Candidatus Pacearchaeota archaeon | reverse complement strand
TTCCAGTGCATATCCTGAAAAACCATGGATATAACTTTCTGCTCCATAACAGTTTTGTGAATATGCAAATTTTTTAGCTAGTCTTATTTCATCAGAAAGATTTTTGTTTTTTTTAATTTTTTTAAGAATATGATTAACATGAAAATAACTAAGATCTGTTATGTTTCTGGCATCATCTGGTTTTTAATTTTAATAACAGGAATTATCTCAAAAATAATATCATTTATAATAAGTTTATAGTAATCTCTTGAACCATGTATTTTGTTTGCATTCTCCAGTATTTTTCCCAGCAATTCTGATATTTCATCATCTTTATAAGATTTATCAAACCTTACAAAGACATCCACATCATATTCATCTTTTTTTGTAAGTGTTCCTTTTGCAATACTACCTCCTACAAAAACCTCAGCCCCAATCCTGTTCTTTTTTAATTTTTCTCTTAAATCTTTTGAAAACTTTTTACATGTTATCTCAATTTTTTCAATAGTTTCCTTACTTGGCTTGATTAATTCAATCTGCTCTTTTAAAATTTTATTCATACTCATGAAAAATAAAAAGAAACATAGTTTATAAAATTACCATCTCTCTAGTTCATCATCAACTTTTTTAACCCAGTCATGTATGACTTTTTTTATAGCACCAATGATAATAGGTTTGCTATTCATTTTATATGTAAAAATATAACCTCCTTTTGAGAGATTTTTTTGATATCTCACTATTATATTCTTTTCATGAAGCTTTTTTAAGGATCTCTGGACAGTGGAAGCATCTAGATTTAATTCCTCTGCAAGCTCAAAACTGCTATAAATCTTTTTTCTCTCTATCAGGAATTTCATTACAATGATGTCTGATTTTGTAAGTCCCAGACCACATTTTATAATTTCATCTAATTCAAAAGTTTTACATGCAAAATCTATCATTTTTAATCTCCTATAAACTTCCTCTTGCTTTTTCAGCTTCAAGGATTCTTTTTATTGCAATAATATAACAACTGTTCCTTAGGTCCAGTTTTTTCTCTTTTGATAATTCATAAACTTTGTTGAAATTACCAATCATTATCTTTTCAAACTTACTTTTTAAGAAATCCTCTTCAAGTATGTTTCCGGTTTTATTTTGAGACCATTCAAAATAACTGACAACAACACCTCCTGAATTTGCAAGAATATCAGGCAGCACTGTTATGTTATTTTTTATAAGTATTTCATCAGCTTCAGGATTTATTGGTCCGTTTGCCAATTCTACAATATATCTTGCCTTTATTTTTTCTGCATTATCTTTTGTTATCTGATTTTCAAGTGCAGCTAAAATTAAAATATCGACATCAAGTTCTAAAATTTCCTGATTTGTAATTTTATTAACTTTTTTCTCATAATCCTCAACTTTTCCACCCTGCTGTTTTTTTCTTATTATTTCCTCTATATCTAATTTGCCATAAATACCTCCTTTACTATCACTAACAGCAACTATATCAAAACCTTCATCATACATCATTTTTGCTATATTCATTCCTGCATTACCAAAACCCTGAATTGCTGTTTTAAGTTTTTTTGATTTATTCATTTTTTCAAGAAAATTCTTTAGAATAATAAAACCACCTCTTGAAGTTGCATCTTTTCTCAGAGAAATTCCTCCTAGAGATAGAGGCTTTCCTGTAATCATTGCTGGCTCTTTTTTATTATTTATTTTTTCATATTCATCAAGCATCCATGCCATTATTCTCTCATTAGTATAGACATCAGGAGCAGGGATATCTTTATTCTCTCCTAGATTTTCATGGAATTTTCTTATGTACTCTCTACTTATTTTTTCTATTTCATTTTCACTTAATTCTTTTGGATTTATTCTAATTCCTCCTTTTGCTCCTCCGTATGGCAGACCTACTAATGAGTTTTTTATACTCATCCAGAAAGAGAGAGCTTTAACTTCATCCTCATCCACATCTTTATGAAATCTTATTCCTCCTTTTCCAGGTCCAAGAGAATTATTATGTATTATTCTCCACGCAGGATACTCCCTGCCAGTGAGGTTTAGAATAGAATTGTTTATCTGCCTGTGTTCTAATAATACAGAGATCTCTCTATCACTGAGATTCATAATTTCTGATGCTTTTTTAATTCTCTTTTTTATGGATTCAAAAATCATTTTAACTCCTTTTATAAGAAATACTATGTTTTATTATATGTTTTACTGTCTATCTCTACTGCCTGTTTTTTTATTTTTTCATAAACACTAAAAGAGGCAACAGCTCCCTGTGAAGCAGCAGTCACTATCTGTTTTAGTGAACTCTCTGTTATGTCTCCTGCTGCATAAAGTCCGTCAATGTTTGTCTCCTGGTTTTCATCAGTTATTATATAACCTCTTTCACTAGCTTCTAACCTAAGATTGCTAACAAAATTTGTGTCTGGAACTGAACCTATTTCAATAAAAATTCCATCAACATCTAATTCCTTTCCTGATTTTAGTTTTATTTTTTCAACTTTTTCATTTCCAGTTATTTCAACAATTTCTTCTTTTAATAAAGGCTCTATTTTGCTGTTTTTTTCAACTAATTCAATCCATGACGGTTCTGCTCGAAATTTACTTCTTACAATTATATAAACTTTAGAGGAAAATTCTGACAGTAATAATGCAGAAGTTAGTGCTGCATTACCTCCTCCTGCAACAGCTGTTATTTTATTTTTAAAAAAAGGAGCATCACAAGTAGCACAGTAACTAACTCCTCTGCCTATGAATTCTTTTTCTCCTTTTACATTTAATTTTGTTCTTTCAGTTCCACCAGCTAAAATAACTTTTTTACTTTCAAATATGTTTTCTTTTGTTTTAACAGTGAATTTATTTTCTGATTTATCAATTTTTCCTACCTCTTCATATATAATTGGAACTTTCAGTTCTTCAACCTGTTTTATGAATTTTTCCATGAGATTCAGACCATCGATTCTGTCATAAGATGGATAGTTACAAATAGCATGAGCAGATGCAGCCAGACCTCCTCTGGTCTTTGATATAACAATTGTTTTTAATTTATACCTTGCTGCATAAATTGCTGCTGTTAAACCAGCAGGTCCTCCTCCAATAATAATTAAATCATACATTTTAACTTTTGTTTAGAATTTCACTGATTTTATTCTCTAGTATATCCTTAGACATAAAACCAACAATTCTTCCATTTTCTTTTCCATCTTTTAGAACAATTAAACACGGAATTCCCTGTATCCCAAGCTTATTTGCAATTTCAGGATTCTCATCTATGTTCATTTTTGCAAATTTAACTTTTTCAAATTTTTCACTTAGACTTTCAAATGCAGGACCCATCATCTGACATGGCCCACACCATGGAGCCCAAAAATCAACAATCACTGAATCTTTTTCTGTTTCTTTTTCAAAATTTTCATTGTTTAAATTCAACATTTTTACCTCCTAGTTTTAAATTAAAGTACTGTGAAAAAATAACAGTCATTTATAAACCTTTTTAAAAACTGCAAAAAATAACTGAATTTTGGAAGTACTTAAACACTATTTAATGCAGAATTCAGTGCAGCTTCTGCATGAAGTTCTAATGTATTTAATAATCTTCTATTAGATGCTTCTTGCTTTAGTAACAAAGGTAGCTCAGTGCATCCTAAAATAACACCTCCCACATCATACCTGTTGATTATATTGAATAATTTTATTTTAGATTCTTCTCTGAACAAACCACTGCATAACTCTTTGAAAATTATTCTGTTGATTTCATCTTGTTCAGATTCATCTGGAACTATTACTTCAATATTCCTTTTATTACAGACTTCTTTATAAAAAGAAGATTGCATTGTGAATTTTATCCCTAATAATAATAGTTTTTTTAGTCCTAGTTTTTTAGCTTTATCAGCAGTGACTTCAGCTATACTTATCATAGGAATTTTGTTTTTTTCTTTTATTTCATCAAAAACAGCATGAGGAGAATTAGCAGCCATAATTATAAAATCAACACCTGCATTTTTTAAGGAATTGATTCCTTCCATAATATAATTTATGTAATTTTCTTTATCATTATTTTCAAAATCTGTGAATTTTTGAAAATCAAGATTAAAAATAACAATCTCTGGAGAATAGTAATCTTGAAATTTTTCAAAATATTTTTCCATGATTAGTCTGTAATATTCAATTGTTGACTGGTAACTTATTCCACCGAGAATTCCTATTCTTTTCTTTTTCATATCAGATTAACTCTTTTCCATTATTTTCTGTTTTTTCTACTTCCACTTTTTTCTTCTCATCCTCTGCTTTTTTATTTTCAGATATTTTTTCAACACTCTGATTTTCTTCTTGTTTATCTTCTTTTTGTTTTTCTCCTATACTTTTCTTTTTTACTTTTTTTTGTTTCTTTCTCTCTTTTTTCTTTTTTTCTTCAGGAAAATCAACAGGTCTTATTTTTTCATCAACAAGATCTTTGTCTATCTTTAAAGAGGATGCTAAATCAATAATATATTTTCCCTCCTCAAGTTTATAGATAAGAGGTCTTTTTTTAGAAAGCAAATTTACAACATCAATTTCAAATTTTCCAGGTCTTATTACTCTGACACTTTCTAAATCCAGAACAACAGGTCTTTCAGGTTCCTCATTTAGACCAGTCATCTCTCTTATGTCTTTTTCAATCTGTTCTTTATCTGCTTTTTCTAATTTATCTATTTTATCCTGGATCTCTCTTTCTCTTTCTAGATTATCTAATTTTTCCTGCTTTATGTAATAAAAAAATCTGCTTCCACAACTACAACCCTTTAATAATTCTTCTGCTGCATCTGGAAAAACTTTTCCACAATGTGTGCACTGGTGTGGCATTTTATAAATTACATCCTTTATAATTCTCTTTAAGACTTTTTATATAAGATTTATGAAATGTCATTGGCATTTTACATTATTATTTTAGGAGGTTATTTTTATATATAAACTTTTGTTAATATTCAGATTCCTATAAATTATCCTTCTTTAATTATTTGTCAGGAATTCATAAGACAGTTTTGTACTTTCTAATTCTTCTTCAGGAACTCCATATTGTTCTGCTAAACTTAAATATCTATTGTAATTTCTTTCTAATTGAACTCTATCCTCTTTACTAAGCCCTGAAATACCTAAGTTAACTCTTTTACTGCTTCATGAATTATAGCTATATGTTCTTCTAAACTTTGAAATTCACGACCTCTTTCAAAATCAAGATTAGTCATTTCTTATATTAGAAAACTCTCTTTTTATAAATTATTGTAGAAAATTATATTTAATAAATACTACCTCAGGATCTTTTTTCATTTTGCGAAGAAATCTTTTAGTTTCGAGCTTATGAAAAAAGTCCTACCTCATCATCACTTCCAGCTTCCTAGGATCTTTTTTCATTTCTTTCACAACACTTGCAGGACCAATTATTGTAAGGGCATCCTGCTGTCCAACTAAAGCTCTTGCCAAACCAAGCCTCATTTTTTCAAAAAACCCTCTATCACTATTGTCGTGAGATATAACTGCAAGTTCAACTCCCTTAAAACCTTTAATATTACCAATCATAATCATAGTATCTTCTATTAATCTGCTTTCTTCCTCTGCTCTTAATCTTCCCTGAAGTATAACAACTTTGTTATCAAGAATTATTTTTAATAATTTTTTGATTCTCTCAACAGTTTCTAATCCTGAGATTTCACTATAAGGAACAAAATGTAATGTCAATCCTTTTATTTTCTTTTTTTTCTTAGCCATTTCTTCTCCTCTTTTATATTATAACTGATTATATATTTTTAAATGTTATTTTTTTATCACGCTTTTTTAGCTAATTTAAATACATTTTCATAAAATTCATCCATATTTTTTCCATATCTAGCTGATATTCCAACAACCTCATAATCAGGAAATGCAGCCTCAACCTTTTTAACATCAGCTTTTTTTAGGTCTATTTTATTAGCAACAACCAAAACAGGAATGTTTCTTGAAACTAAATTTCCAACAATTGTTATATTTACCTGGCTGTAAGGATTTTTTGTTGCATCAACCACAACAACCACAGCACTCATATCATCCAGCCATTTTATTGATTCAACAACTCCTTGAGTAGCTTCTTTAGCTCTTTTTTGAGCTGATTTTTTCTTTAGTTTTCCAACTTTCATAAAATCCTCATAGTCAATTTTTGTAGCAATTCCAGGAGTATCAACTAATTTAAATTTCATTGTTTTCTCCTTATATTTTATCTCAACCTCCTCTTTGAATTGTATATTCCTTGTTTCATGAGGGACTTTACTAACCTTTCCTATCTCCTCACCAGTCCAATCCTTGCAGATTCTATTGGCAAGAGATGTCTTGCCTGCATTTGGAGGTCCGTAAAATCCTAAACTTACCTCTCTTTTCTTTTTAAAAAAGAGATTAAACATCCTTTTTGTGAAATTTCTTAATATCTTAATAGGCATTTTTAGTCATTGAATCTTTATAATTATTTTATTAAAAAAAATCCTCTTTTTTAATGTTTCTATACTTTGACTCTCTTGTTGTTTTGAGATTTTTTAGAAGGTTTTTTTTGATTATCCTTAGTTTTTAAATGAATCTCAGCAAGCGGCTTAGAAGGAGCTTCTGGTTTTTGGAAAATTCCTTTTCTTTTATCAATCTCTTTTTTAACCTCTTTTTTCTCAACCCATTTAAATATAGGTATTTCCCACATTCCAGTTCTCATGCCATGCAATTTCTTCCATGCATATTCTAATTGTTCTTTTTTCCATTTTAATTTTAAAAGTTTATCATAGATTTCTGATTTTTTTAATCCCTGATTTTGCGCATTATTCATGAAATTAATTAAATTAAATAACTCATTTTTATGAGGAAACAAATAAGATTCATAATGCCTTTTATACCATTCCTGTAAAATAATATAAACAACAAAACCCAAAAATAACACTAAAATTAACCAGAAAAGAGTCCATTTCCATGGTTTGCAGTCAGATCTGCAGTTTTTATAATTCTCACCTTCTTCACACTTTCCATTATTATTGCATGTTACCTGAATTTCTCCTGATATCTGAGGTTCATCTGCATACGGAGAGATATAAACAGGAATTTCAGAAGGTGTTATTAAACCAGGATATAGAAATTCAACTGTAGAAGTTTCCATTAAATCAAAAAAAGTAACATAACTGCCTCTCTCTCCAAGGTCCTGATAACTAATATCTCCGTGATACCATATCTTTGAGGGATCTGCATTCACTATGAAATATAATTCACCTATATCTGTTTTAGGGGTAAGAGTAAACTTTAGATATGAATACAGAGGCTGTTCACTTCCGTCTTCAAAAATAAGTGAATAAGATTCTGATTCAAGAGTTACCCCTAGATTTTCCAGAAGCCATTTTATCACAGCATCATGATACTCTTCTTTCGGACTGTCTGGGTATCCTGCACCAATAGTTTCTAGTGAAGCAAGATCTAATTCACTTGCCTTAGGAAGGAAATCACTGGGATCCATACTCGCACTTTTTGTAAAATTAACAGGAATGTTCAATCTCATCAAAGTTTTCATTATCTGAACTGCTTCTTCATCACCTACAAATCCCTCTTTGTATCTTTTTTCCTGAGTCTCTATTTCAGCCTTGGTATCTTCTAATTTTATCTCTTTTTTTAATATCTCACCTATCCAATCAGGAAGAGCAGAGATTTCTCTTTCAATCTTGTTTAAGTTATTTATCTGTTTGGATATTGTGTAATTTATGTATTCTACTGGTGGAACAACATTTATGTTAAAAGTTTTAACTGACTCTCCATTTGAATTTGAAACTCTAACTACAACATCATAAATTCCTGTGTTTGGATAAGTGTGCATAACTGAATCTTTATGAAGATTTTCCTCTGAACTTCCATCTCCAAAATCCCACGAATAAGTAAAGTTGCCTTTATTTTCTGTTGTAACAACGAAATTAACAGGGATAACAGCTGGAACCTCTACAGGATATAAATTTTCTATTTCAGGAACTCCAGCAACATTTATTTTTTCCTCAAATATTTTTTCCTCACCTATTTTTAATTCAACATCATGCTCTCCAATTTCAGAAGGAGACATAAAATTAAGATTATTAAGAGATAGTTTATTAAATTCAGTGTTTAGTTTAGGATCTGATTCTTCTAAATTATAAAATAAACTTACTGAATGAGGATGCCCCTCCATAGAGTAATTCAGTGCCAGATCAGATATTGTTAAATCCTGGTAATCTCCTGAATGAAATCTTATAGGGATTATACATTCTTCAGAGCAGTTTCCCTGATATTCACTTGAAATATAATTTTCAATACTACTTAAAAGATTGGCCATATTTTGTTCCTCAATAAGATTTTCATCAAATGTAAAATCACCTAATGCTGCATATTTTAGAGGTCTTGCGAAAACAGGATAATCATGATCAAACTGTCCCATTGAAGATTCTATGTAACCACAGGTCCTGTTATCTTCGTATTTGATCTTATATCCATAATCCTCTTTTGGCTCTATGCAAACATGCATCGGTGTAAAATCAGGAAGTTCATTCTCAAGAATGATATCGCAATTTATCTCACCTCCCTCACTAGTTTCTATTGTGCATTTCTGACCACTTTCAAGAGACATCTCAAATTCAGCACTTCCAGAACCAGATACCTCTGCACCAACTCTAAATGCTTTTCTAGGAGGAAAGTTTATTTTTTCACAATATCTGTTTTCTTTTAACATCAATGTTTCCTGGCTAGAATCAGCTTCCTTAAAACATCCATAAGGATTCATCATAACACATAGTTCATCTGTTGTTTCAGTTGCTTCCCATTCAATACTGTTATCGTTTAAGAAATCTATTCTTAAGGGATTTAAACAAGAAAGACCCTGATTTGAAGACAAATCAAACTTTAGACTTGTAAATCCATTAATCTCCTTTAAACTTTTAATTCTTATTCCAATATCCTTGTACTCTCCTTTTTCAATATATATTGTTTTTGAAGCCTCTCCATCCACAGCAGAATATCCTTTTTTGCAATTAGATGGAAGGCATGTGTAACTGACACTGTTTTTTTCTAAAATATCAAAAAGACTGGCATTATAATCAAGAAATTTTATTTCAGAATAAGCAGATTCATCACTAAGACTTATGTTTATCCATCCGTCTATTGGCTGAGAGGGACCATAGGTAAGAGTTAGTTCATGTGAATTATTCCCTATTGTAATATTTGCACTAACTGAGCCTATAAGCAATAAAACTGCAAGTAAGATTATAGTCAACCTCATTTTTTATAATTCATAAAGAAAATACAGGTTTATAAAGATTATCCAGATTTCTTCTTTGGACTTTTTTTCTTTGGATTTGTAAAATAATAAATAGCAATAACAATAAGAACAGCTATTAAAAAATTAACCCATGTAAAGAAATTCAACCTTACTACATCTGCACAAGGTCTTCTGAATTTTGCAGGTTCTATAGGACATCCAGGAGGTCTTGTATCAGAAGAACCAGTCCATCCATAACTTATTGTCTCTTCCATAAATCCAGTTATTTCACATCTGCTATCATCAAAAGTTGAGTTATATATACAGCTTCCAAAAGCACCTTCATCACCATTAGTACATCGATATTTAAGTGTTTTAGATGGTTCACACTCTCCTACTGTATATTTGCATTCACATTTATTCCACCAGGTGCATCCTTCCTTAGTCCACGCACTACTAGGATCACAGTTAAATCCTTTACTTGCAAAATATTGAGCAGCTTTTTGATCTCCCTGTTCACTTTCACATCCCTCTTTATCACCATCAAAAACTTCACAATAATACTTGCCTACAGGATCTATCTCTGGAATACACATACCAGAATCACAGGTATAATGCACTCCTTCAACAGAAGGGCAGCATGATTGAACTGTTTTAGTGCCATCTTCTGAAACACCATTGGCTCTATAACAATCCTCTGTTGAATTAGTAACAGTCAGTCCATCATCCTCCCACCAACAGTAATCACTGTCACTAAATTCCTCAGGACATCTAGCACATGATGGATTAGAAAAATGAATATAAAACCTGACATTTGTTTGCGCACTGTCATTTACAGTAAGATTAACTGCATGACTTCCAACATATCCAAAAGCCATTGTATGATTAACTAATCCCCAACCTGTTCCATTTTTACTAACTTTATTATCATATACCCACTCAAAATAAAGACCATCATAATCTTGAGGAGTGTTTCTAACAGGTATAGGGCATGTAAAAGTTCCACAATCATAACCTGGTGGAACTCCTTCAGCTTCTGTTGGACATTTTCCTGCAGTACATGTTATATTCATCTCTCCACTTGGAAGCCAGGAAGCATTAACAGCATAAGTCCCACTTGCATTAAAATTAAATTTATAGGAATCAATATGCTGATTCCAATCTGGCTCATCTATATATGCTAAAAAATAACTTGAATTAACAATAAGAATTGAAATCCTGCTTCTATTTTCTGCACCTCTCTCATCAACTGCCTCTACAATTATATTTTTCTGTCCTAACTCATCAACCTCATCATAATCATATATAAAACTAAGATTTCCCCAGTTAATACTATCTCCTGTTTTTTTAATTCCATTACCTAAATCCCATGTATAATTAAAATCATCATCAGAATCACTTACCTCTATTGTGAAATTTAAATTTTCTCCTAGAAAATAAATTCCTCTATCTGTGAGATTCATTATCTGTATTTTTGGAGGATCATTGTCTTCTTCATCTGAAACATTCAGGTATCTGTAAGGATAGGGATTATCCTCTGTGCTGTTTATTTCATCTACAGAGATATTTGCAGTAAAATAATACAATCCAGGTCTAAGATCTCCTGATTCATTTTCTCCTGCCCTCCAATCTATATGGTCTTTTTCACCTTTCTGACCTTCAAGTGTATCAGGCCATAGCCAATCAAAAATACCTCCAACTTTTCTGTAGATTCTATAAGTTATACCTGTTTTATTTAGTCCTGTTCCTTCAGCAACAGCCATTACTAAATCATTTAAATCTACTTTATTGACCTGATTTATTTTAGTTCCATCCTGATAAGCCCAGTAAACTTCCTTTAATTTTGTTCCCTCACTTTCACAGCATATTTTTATAGAATAACTTCCACTTGCATTTGATATATGAGAATTACTTTCAGAATATAATCTAACAACAATCTCTTCGTTTGCAGTGCAGCTGTCAGTTGTATTTCTGCAAACAAGATCTCCGTAACAAACAGGTATATCATAACCTGTTATTTTTTCAGTTGAGGCATGAGAATTATTATAATCACTTAGCCATAAAACAACATTCTCAGGATCATTTATATCTCCCTGGCAGTTATGAGGGTCAGCTTCACTATAAGCCATTCCGAAAATATCATCATAGCAGATTCTGTAGTTGTATCTTCTAGATTGAGAGTTATATAAGTCTGCTATCTCAGAAGATGTTAAACTTCTATTATAGACTGCTATGTTGTCAAGAGTTCCGTTGAAATGCCTATTGGCGGGAATTGAGCTTGTATAGCCTCCTATTTCTGTATTGTTTGTTGGAATAGTAGCATTTAGCCCTGGATAAGAGCCTATAGAAATTCCATCAATAAATGCCTGAGGAATGCCCAAATTAGATATAACCATAGCAACTTGATGCCAACCAGTTCCTATAGGTGTATTAGTATCAATCCATCTTCTTCCTTCGAAAAGAAGTATTAAATCATTACCCCTGTCATCATATTGTGTCTCACCAACTCCAATAGCATATCCATCACCTCCTGATCCAGATTCATTTCCAATCTTTATAAAAGATCCGTTACATGAAGCTGAATTAATATATACCCACAAAATAACTGATACACTTAAATTAGTTAAGTTCATTGAGGATGGTATAATAACTTTATCATCCACACCATCAAATTCCAAAGCATTATTAAATCTTCCTCCAGTCCAGGAAGCTCCGTATATTGTCCCATCATTACTTCCATTAGAATCTACTGCAATATTGCCTGTTCCATCATCTAGCTTCCACCAGGATACTAAATTTGGGTATGAATCATAGTCAGGATCATACGAGTAATTCCACAATGCTCCGTGAGAATTGCTTGACTGATAAAGTTTCATTATTGTCTGACTATCAGAACAAAACTGTCCTGTAACAAAAGAAATTTCAAATAAAATTAAAATTACTAATAAGACCCCTAAATTTACCCTCATT
>WJLK01000010.1 GCA_014728565.1 Candidatus Pacearchaeota archaeon | reverse complement strand
AAGTTACGAATCTCAGAAAAAGGAGGTGTTGATTAGAATAATAGCCTATAATGTGGATAGAAAAATAATTTTATCTTCTTTGATTATTATAGGAATTCACCAAAGCCATCGTCCGAAAGTTTTTTATACCTCCAATTCTTATAATAATCAATAAACACCATGGGGATAGGAAACTAACCCCATGATTCCTTAAAATGAATTCTAAAAAGGAAAAGATTGTAATTTATATTGATGGAAGTAATTTTTATTTTTCAGTAAAAAAGACTTTTAATTGTAAGATTGACATTGAGAAGTTCTGTAAAAAGCTTGCAGAGGGATATGATTTAATTAGGATTAATTATTATATTGCCCCTGTAGGGGAAGCAAATCCAAAAATGTATACAGAACAACAGCGTTTTTTTGAAAAACTAAAGAAAATTGATAAATTAAAAATTATTTTTGGAAGATTAGAAAAACATAAACAAGATGGAAAGAATTTTTATGTTGAAAAAGCAACAGATGTAAATATTTCTAGGGATTTAATCTTTGATGCAATAGATGATATTTATGATCAAGCATTTCTTATCTCAAATGATGGAGACTTTTCAGGGGTTGTTTCTTCAATAACTAAAAAATTTGATAAAAAAATAATCTATGTTGCTATTGGAAACAAGAAATCTATTTCTTATCATTTAAAGAAAGTAGCTTCAAAAACTATTGGGATAGGAAAGAGATTTATTGAAGATATTAAAAAATAAAACTTTATATGATTAAAATCACATCATATTCATATGCCGCGATCGCATAGTGGTATTGCATCAGATTGCTAACCGACCTTGTTTTCATAGAATCTTTATAAAAAAAGGATTTAAAAACCTATCTCATGAAAATCAACCAGTTCTTATCTCTGAAATTAATAAGAACATACTCTCCTCTGAACTTATCCCCCTTTAAATTAAATATTATTTTTTTATCACTCCTGTCAATTAATTCAAACTTGCCCTTATCATAAATTTCAACTGTTCCTGCACCATAATTTCCCTCTGGAATTTCTCCCTGAAAATCAATATAATCCACAGGATGATCCTCTGTCTGAACAGCAAGTCTTTTTTGATTTTTTGTCTTTGATAGATTTTTAGGAACAGCCCAGCTTTTTAAGACACCATCTAATTCAAGACGAAAGTCATAATGCAGATGACTTGCATTATGTTTCTGTATAACAAACCTATTTCCAGATTTTTTTGATATTTTTCCTTCTGGTTCAGAGGTTTCTCTGAATTTCCTTTTTTTATTATATTTTTCAAGAGCCATAATAATCTAATGTAATTATAAATTAAATAATTAACTGAAATAAGAATTTAGGGAACAAGGCAGGGAGATTGTTCCTCTCTGCTGCATTTTAGAGTGTCATCACAATTACCAGTATAGCAAGACTCTCCTTCATTATAACATAAATCTCCTGCCTGAATATCTAAAACACAGGTCCGATTATAATCAGGACATCTCTCAGCTCCTCTGCATGGTCTGTAGGTTCTCCAGATAAGTTCTGAATCTTTTTTTACACATTTATTATCTTCACATTTGCAATCAAAATTTTCTGTTGTCTCTGGACATTCAGTTCTCATAACAATTCCTCTTTGCATACAGGAATTTCCACATTTTTCACAATCTAATGAAGAACCACATTCCACCTCATTATTATTGTTTGCCTCTTTTAATTGACAGTAATTTGTAGTGATGCAATTATTAGAATTATCACAAAAAGTACCTCTTAAACATTCAAGCCCTGAACCACAATCAAAATCAGATACACATGTCTTAAGAGCAGAGATGTCTTCCTGAGTTTTAAATGGAATAAGAGTAATAACAAAGATTGCATTAAATAACAAAGATATTACTAAAATTAATATTAAAATCTTAGACCTCATTTTTATTTTTTATAAAAATACCAGTAATTTAAAGTTTATAAGATTAATTGAATCAGTCTTATGAACTATTAATCAGATAACACAAATTTTCAAAAACCCAAAGATTTTTAAATAATCTCTCTGAATAAGAAACATGTTAAATGTATCCACCTCTTATGATTTAAGTAGACAAATCTTTGGTAATGGAGATATCATAGATGAAGTTCAAAACCCAACTACTTCAGTTGACCCAAGACTAGAAGAGAGTTTAAGAGATGATAATTATTTTATAGTTTTTGATGATGTTCCTGTTCTTGCATCACAAAAAGTACAGGGAGATAAATATGCTTTTCCAAATCCCACATTAAATCATCTTTTTTTAGCAAGAACTTTGAAAGAACAAGGAATACAGGCACAAGAGGTTATAGATTTAGGTTGCGGAACTGGATTTCTAGGATGTTACTCAGCCAGACATCTGGGACCTAGAAAAATAACTTTTGCAGATATTCACCCTCTTGCAATTGCCCAGGCAGTGTTTTCTTATAATCTTGGTTCAGAACAATCTATTGAAGATATCCCAGGACTGAGAAAAATAGCAGTCAATTTAATAGCTGCTATTAATTCAGGAAAGAGAAAATCACTTGATGATATATTAGTAAGAAGAGATCAGGATATTGACTTTGTATTAGGTCCTGCGCCCCTGTCTTTTGAAGGATATGAACCGGGAGATGACACTGTAGTGCTCTCTGCACCAATGTTTATTCCAGGTGTTTGTGATGTTTTTCCTAAAGCTTATATATTTTTTGCAGAAACAGCAGCAGATTTAGGAAAACCTATATATTTTGGTCACTCAAATCTTAGCACACCTCTGGTAAGAGATGCTGCACAAAGAAAAGGAATGCAATATGAACAACTGAATCAAGAAAGAGGTCCTTTAATTACTGAATATACAGGTGTTGGAACTCAATTATCTAGAGGAGAGTTATTAAGATTAGGTGCTGAAGAAAAGGAGGGTAATCTTTATCATGAATTAACTGTTTCTAGGCTTTCTCCTCAATAAAAATATACTGGAATTTAAGAAAAAAACTCTTCAAGAAGCATTCTTTCTAATTCTGGTTTTTCACCTAATTCTGCGATTTTTACAGATTCTTCTCTTCCTATAGCTTCTAATATATCCATATAATCTCTTCTAGCCTTAACTCTGGATTCTTCAAATCTGCTTCTTATTGCAGATTCTTTTCTTCTATATTCTCCAGCTTGAGACTCATATTCTGTTTTAAATTCTGCAAGTTCTCCTTCACTTAATACTCTGAACTGTTCTACTCTTGGATATTCAATACTTGGACTAACACCAACATGACTATGAACAGGATTCTGAATTCTTCTTGCCTCAACTTCATGTCCGACAGGTATGATTCCTTCAGGAATTTCATACAATAACTGCCCATTGCCAGTAGCAGCAGTTATATCAAATAAAAAAAGATCATCTAAAATTGGCAAAGGATTTAACACCTGATTTTGATTATCAGTAAGATACACAGTTATGCCTTTATGGGCTTTATCTAATACATAAATTCTTCCTGCCTCATCTCCATTTTCTGCCATTTTGTAATAACCTATATTATAATTTGTTTTCAAACAGAAATAAGAGTTTATAAATTTTACCTAGGTTATTACTTCTAAGTTATTACTAAATTAATGATTTGATTACAAAATGTAAATTAATAATAATGCTTATTTAATAAATCTGATCTTCCAAATCCCCTCCTAAGAGTTCTTCTCAATCTTTGATACAGTTCTTTAGGTGGAGGATTTTCTGTAAAAAAAAATCTTGCATCTATTGATGCAGTAACAAATTCATCCCATGCCTGACCATAACTTACCTCTCCCTGAAAACCATAATCTTTTGCAGTTATTTCTGCACTTGTTCCATCTCCCTTTTCATAATGCTTAGTACCAATATAATGTATGCATAAATTTGAAACTCCAAATTCTCTCTTCATCTCAAATATTATATTTCTGGTTGTTCTTTGAATTTCACTTTCAGAATAACCAATTCTTAAAAACTGCAAGGGCAATCTTCTTTCTTTTCCCACAGTTAAAACTGTTGGTATCAATCCCTCTCTTTGTCCAACAGTTAAACTCCTAGAAACAACTCTACCCAACCTTGCAATATCTTCAAGAGTCATAGTTTTCATTTTTACTCTCTCAAGAATTATTCTTGAGGTTACAACCTCGTTATATATGTTAAACTATATACTTTTAAATGTTTCTAAAAGTGTTATCCTTTTAGTAAGAATGGAGGTTTGGTTGATATACTCCATAGTTCTACAAAACATATTTCTCAAAATATATATTAAAAATCTCCCCCGGGCAATCAGACAACACACTTCTAGTTATTTCTGAATTAAATTTTGTCTAGAAGTGAGATTGCCCGGTCGAACAATGAACCATCCTGAGTCTTGATCAACATCTTGCCAGGAATTTTAATCCAACCTCGCTCTTGCTCGGTTGGATGAAATCCCCCGGGCAAGAGTCGAACTTGCATTAAGCGGTCTACAGCCGCCTGTAATAAACCGTTATACGACCGAGGGATACAGTTTAGTATCTTTCTAACCCTTATTGGAACTGTGTCCTGAGGTTAGAGGGATACAGTTTAGTATCTTTCTAACCCTTATTGGAACTGTGTCCTGAGGTTAGAGAGATGAAAATACTAAAAAATAAACCTATTTAAAGTTTTTTAAGTATCAAAACTGATTCTATTTTCAATTATATTAATTTTTAAATATCCTGTTTTTAATAAATTTATATGCACAGATTAAATCCTCAAGGATTAGCTAAGAGAGTAGGAGGTTCATGCCCTAATATAAGAGAATTATTCACACCTAGAAAACTCTTAAAATGTTTAGAAGAAATAGATTATTTTGTAGGAGATAGCTGTCTTTCACTCTCTAACAGAGATGGTGAATGGCCAAAAAAATTTGCAGGAACTTTCCAGGGAAATCCTGTTACACTAGGTATCCACCAGGGAGGAGGATATTTTATTGAAGCAGAAAATGAAAAAATAGCAAATGCTTATAAAAGAACTTTAATAAAAACCATTAGAGATCATTATTCTGATTTTATCACACTCTGTTAAAATAAAATCTCTAAAATGGAAAAAGATTTAGAAACAACTGTTAATTATGAAGAAACAACATGGGAAAAATTTTCAAGAAGATTTATCCAGGGAGTAGTTGCAGCAGAAACCACAGCTCTTGGATTTAAGGGAATAGCATCATACATGGAATTAATTCATTCAAACAAGGATTATATTATTGAAAATTCTAGCGACTCAGAATTCTACTGGTTACTGCAATTAGGAATACCTTCTCTTGTATCAGTAATTCTCTATCTTGCAATAACAAAACTAACAAAAGGGTATGGAAACATTATTTACAACAGTAGAAAAAGAGATTATATTAAAATGATAAATTCTAGAAACACTTAAAACTAAAAACTAATCTTTTTTAGGCTCATTAATATAAAAACTCCTGTTGGAAATAGCTTCTTTTACCTTTCCATCTTTTTCATAAGTTGCTGTTGCACTTGGCAGTTCAAATTTTCCAACAACTCCGATTTTACTATATATTATATATGTAAATATTCTCTCCTCTCCCTTGTTCAGCAGTTCCAGATTCCACTCCAATCTTCTGTTATTTTCATCGATTTTATCAGGAGAAATTGCTCCGAATTTTTCGTAAAGTTTTACTAGAGGAGGTAATTTATCAATAACATGAATTCTCTCCAAATATCTCTTGGATTTCAATCTAAGAGTAACTTTCAGTGCAAACCGACCTCCTTTTGTT